>JAIEFH010000296.1 GCA_029067025.1 Oscillospiraceae bacterium
GTGTCACACTCCCAAAAGAGACGTGCATGGGGACAATGTGGATGCCGTACCGCTGGGCAGTCTCCGGCGGAATGTCTGCTCCAGTTTCCGCCACCAAGATGATACCTCGTCTGTGTGCGCTCATTTCCATGTGTTCACTCACTTTCATTTTGGCGTGGTTTGTAGGTTACGAATACAGCATAATTCCTAATTGTTTATCTTGTGCTTGAATACTGTTTGAGAAATATTAAAAAATGCTCCCGCGAAAATTTTTTCACGGGAGCGTCTTTTCAGTTCAGCAGTTGATTTCCTTGCTCACATATCTCGTAAATCTCATCGTATTTCCGCTCCACCAGCTCTGTCACCAGCTTGGAGCGGCGGGAAACCATTTTCTTATAGATAAACCAGGGAAGTATCCACCCAAGAAAACCTGGGAGCGCCAGGATAACGGACAATACGACCAGCGGCGGAATGTGAATCACGGCAAAGACAGACCCGGCCATAAAGGCGGTTCCCATCAGTCCTACAATCAAAGCGGTAATAGTTGCGTTGGTCGTCCTGGAATGTTCCAGTGCGGTGATTTCATCCATACACGCCTCAAAGTGGCGCTGTAAGCGGGTCAGCTCCGCCTTGTTCATGATCTTCCGTTCCCGCTTCAGAACAAATTTGCTTTTTCCGTTTTCCATCCGCTCATCAGGCATCCAGCCGAAACTCTGATAACAATCCAGATAAAAGGAGGCCCGCTCCCCGCTGGCAGTGATTTCTTTGTACTCGTATCCAATGTAATCCTTGCTGTCTTTTTTAATCTTATTCATTTTATTTCCCCTCTTTTGATGCCGGTATTTTCACGGTGAATGTACTGCCTGTTCCCGGACTGCTGGTAACGGAAATATCCCCGCCTACCATCCGAAGGATGCGCAGCACCAACGCCAACCCTAGGCCGTTGCCCTCGGTGGAATGAGAGGTATCGCCTTGATAGAATTTATCAAAAATATGCTCCAGCGTTTTTGCGTCCATGCCACAGCCGGTATCGGACACCTCCACAACCACCTCATTTGCCGTGGAGGTCTGCCGAAGCATGACCGTCCCACCCGGTTCAGTAAACTTGATGGCGTTGGACAGTAGATTGTTCCACACCAACTCCAGCAAACTGGCATCCGCTTCGATGGTGGCCTGATCCTCGATGTCCGCCTCAAATTCAATGTCCTTTTTCTCCCAGCGATCCTCAAACAGCAGCGCGCATTCCGCCAGCTGCTCACACAGATCATAAGGCTCCGGGACGGGCTGGATATTCTGCTTTTCCAGCTTGTTCAATTTCAGAATGTTCGTAATGAGGCCGTTCAGCCGCCGGGAGGAGCGGGCGATGGTGTCCACATAGTCGGCACGTTTTTCCTCGGAGAGCGAGGGACTTTTCAGCATATCTGCGGAGTTCTGGATCACCGCCAAGGGTGTTTTGATCTCATGGGAGACATTGGAAAAGAAGTCAGTCTTCAGCGTTTCGATGCTGCCCAGTTCTGCTACCATTTTGTTGAAGTCCTGGATCATGGCGTCCAGATAGTCCACCCGGTCAGCAGTATGGATGGCGGGAACAAATACCGAAAAATCCCCGTTCGCTACCTGCCCGGTGGCCTCTGCCAGCATCTGCATGGGGCGCTCATAGGTGTTGCGGATGATCCGCATGGAGAACAGGGTCAGTCCGGCAGACACCAACGCCCAATACACAATGGGTACGACCGGCTGCACCCATTCGTTCCATTGGAGGGTATTCATCAGCACGATCAGTCCCACATGAACGCCGGAGGCCAGAAGCATCCCGCCGAAGATTACACCAAACAGTAGCAAAGGAAATCGGCTGGCGCGAACCGGTCCCCACGGATGTCGGCTCTCCTGCCTCATTTCAGCACCGCCTTGTAGCCCAGCCCCCGGACGGTCTTGATCTCAAAGCCATCGCAGGCGGAAAACTTGTCCCGCAGCTTGGTGATGTAGACATCCACCGCCCGTAGGCTGGTCTCACTGTCCACACCCCAGAACTCGTCCATGAGCTGGGCGCGGGAGAAGGTTTTCTTGGGGTATGACAACAGTTTGTAAAGGATGTTGAATTCTCTGGTGGTGGTAGGCAGTTCCTCGCCGTCCACCTCGGCGGTCATGGCATCAGCATCCAGCACCAAGTTTCCCACCGTGATCTTTCGGTCCATCTCGATGTTGGCCCGACGGAGCAGCGCCCGCACCCGCAGCAGCAACTCATCCAGCTCAATTGGCTTGACCATGTAGTCGTCAATGCCCAACTGGAAACCCTTCTGCTTGGCGGGAAGATCGTCGCGGGCGGACATGAACAGAATGGGGATGTGCTTATTTACCAGCCGCACAGTCTGAGCAAACTCGAAGCCGTCCACCTCCGACATCATAATGTCCGAGATGATAAGGTCGTACAAGTTGTTGTACATTTCGTCATAGGCGACCTTTGCGTTCAGACAGCCCTTCGCTTCAAAACCGCAGTCGCTGAGATAGGTACACACCAGTTGGTTCAGTTTCGCGTCATCTTCTACCACTAAAATATGAATCATTGTTCGCTTCCTCCTTTTGCACCTTGTTCCAATTTCTTAAATATTTTCTTTGATTTTGTTACCATATAAATTGCGCTGCTCAATACCGTAACACAGACCGCAAAAGCGGTGCATGAAGTCATGATCAGTCGGAAATACTGTTGGTCCGCACCAAACTGGGCAATCAGTGCCGTTTCCAGAGAAAACATAGATACCAAAGCTGTGGTCAAGTTGACCGCTTTGGCGGCGGACAGAACCGGACTGTTAAACTTACGATACTTGATCGTGTTGATAATTGCAAGGGTCAGGCTGTAAAAAGCGTGAAATGCCATAGCGTAGACCAGGATTCCAGGGTAGTGATAGCCGTTTCCTCTGAGTACGATCAGTGTGGAGATGACCGCCAGGGCAGCGTCCAGCAGGAACAAGAACCGGCCCGTCATTCGATACCGCCGCAACTCATCCTGATAACTGAACCGCTTTTGTCCTTTTGGAAAACTGGCAAGGAGATAGAGCCGCACGACACACAGCAGGATATTGTATATTGCCAGTCCGCCTTCCCAAAAGGAAGAATACAGCACCGCATAGACCAGTTTCAGTACAGCAAAACTTAAGTTGATGATAAAGGAAAGTGCAAGCCCGTACCACACGGAAAAATATTTATCGGTCAGGTATCGGTGAGCCAGAGGGATACTGTGCAGGAAACGTGGTACCTGCAAAAGCACAGGCACGACAGCGGCTACGAATACTGTCAGTCCATAGGCGGACAGGCAGTAGGCGGCATAGGCAAAGGGCGTATCAGCAAGACGTGTCCCAAAAGCCAGGAACAAGGCGATGGCGCTGAGAATCACCGTCAAGACTACCCAGCCCCAACCCGGCCAGAGCAACTTTTTCAGGATACTTTTCCAGCAATCCATAGCTCATCCTCCCCTCACTGGACAGATCATAGCATCGGTAGGTTTTCGTTTTGTTATAGAATTGTTTGAGAATTGTTAATTTCGATTTCATTAAAATTTTCTACAGTTGAGCATTTAAATTTTCCTTAGACACTACTCTTTACTCTTTCGCAATCGAAGCATAAAATTCACAGTTAAAAATACCGTAGAAAGGGTTGTAGATTCAAAAATAAGTAGTCAAGGTGAAAACTAATTGAAAGTAAACAGCCATCTAACGATACCTCCAATAAAATAACGAACCCCAATAATTCAACGCTTACAACGACTATTCTTGCCCTCAAAAAGCAAAAAAGCACCGCCTCCGGCCCGGCTTTCTGCCAGGTCAGAGGCGGTGCTTTTCTCAAAAGTGTTAGAGAATCCGCTATTTTTAGCGGTTTTGGGCAAAAAGTAAGGACGATTACCTCGATACCCATTGTATCAAAATAATCGTCCTTACATGGTGCAGTTAAGCAATCCAAATCCGAACCGGACTTTTCCGCCGCCGCAGACGCTTTAAGGTCATTGAATGTAATTGTGTCCGTACCTTCCTTGTGGTTAAAGGTAATCACCATTTTATCGTCATAGACGAAAATAGCGTTGATAAAAGTGTCAATCAGCAGCTTTCTATGAGACTTCTGCCGCACGTCCAGCTTGCGGAAGCGGTGGAGCCAGAACGTTATAAACTCGGCGCTGATTTTGAGTTTTGCCAGCTTCTCACAGGCGATACGGGTTTCCAATTCCTCCTTCGCCTCTTCCAATTCTTCCAGCCGTCCCTTTGTGGACTTGGTAAGTATGCCCTGCTGGATGGCGTTCAACAGGTTTTGAATGGCAATGTCCGCTTCCCGCAGCTGCTGTTCGTACAGTGGCAGGTTCACATTCTCCCTGTCCTGCAAGTCCATGAGCATGGACACGATGGCTTCCACGGTCTTATCGTCCATCACCATTTTCATGGTCTCGTTGACCACCAAATCCTCGATCCATTCCTTCTTCACAGACTTCTTGTGGCACTCCTGCCGTTTCTTCTTGACGGACACGCACTTGTAATAGCGGTGTGTATTCCCCGTGTGGCTGGTGCCGCTCTCGCCGCAGAGGTAGGCCCCGCAGCAGCCGCAGAACAGCTTCGTGGTCAGTAAATAATCTTCCTCGGCCTTGTGGCGGGCCGGGGCCTTCTTGTTCTTCGCCAGCCGTTCCTGCGCCCGGTCAAAGAGGTCTTGGGGGACGATGGCGGGGATTCCCTCCGGCACAACGATGTCCCGGTAGGTGTACTCGCCAATGTAGCGGCGGTTGTTCAAAAGGTGCTGGACGCTGTTGTAGGTCAGCGGCTTCCCCCGTGTGTTCTTCATGCCCTGCTCGTTGAGCCAGTCACGGATTTCCTTCATAGTCGCGCCCTCGGCGTACCGCTGGAAGGCTTCCAGCACAAAGGGGGCGGTCAGCGGGTCAAGCTGGAAATACTGCTGGCTGTCGATGGTGTAGCCGATGGGCAGGGTGCCGCCGTTGTACTTGGATTTGAGGGCGTTCTCCGTCATGCCCCGCACTACCTTCTCGGACAGGTCGGCGGAGTAGTATTCGGCGTAGCCCTCCAACACGCTCTCCAAAATGATACCCTCGGCCCCGTCTGAAATAACCTCGGTGGCGGACACCACTTTGACCCCGTTCTTTTTCAGCGTGGCCTTGTACCGGGCGCTGTCGTAGCGGTTCCGGGCAAATCTGTCCAACTTCCAGACGATTACCATGTCAAAGAGCCGCTTGCCGCTGTCCTTTATCATGTTCTGGAACTCCGGGCGGTTGTCCGTCTTGGCGGAAAAGGCCCGGTCGATGTAGTGCCGCAGGATGGTAACGCCGTTCTTCTCGGCAAAGGCGGTGCACTCCCTGATCTGGCCCTCGATGCTTTCCTCCCGCTGGTTGTCGGAGGAGTAGCGGGCGTAGATCACAGCTTTCATTCCTTCACCCCCTCCAGCATTTCGATGATGGCCTTTTTTAGCCTGTCGTTCATAGGAGATTTGGGGTCAAAGCACATCTCCACAAACTGCTTCATGTCCTTATCTTCTTCCAGGATTCTCGGCTTGAACTCATACAGCCTGCCCTGCGGCTTGTCGGTGCGGCAGCAGAGATAGTCCAGCGACACATCAAAGTAATCCGCATACCAGACCAGCACCTTGATGGGGGTGGCGGAGTAGCCCGTCTCATATCGGTTTATGGTGGCCTGGGGAATACCCGCAATCTTTCCAAACTTGGCTTGGGACAGGCCGATGCCCTCCCGGAGCGTCCGCAGTCTGGCCCCTATATCGCTCATTGGCTTCGCCTCCTTCCTGCCTATATTATATCAAAATATGCCGCATATATCAACCCATATTGTGAATTGTGTGACGGATTGATTGATGGATTGATAGGGGCGGCAAGGCCCTTGACCCCGGCTCGCAAGCCGGAAGGGGGGATTCCAAAGGGGGGCGCGGCCCCCCTTGGCACACGACCTTGCTTGCAAGGTGTAATGTGTTATACCTGCCGGCGCGGCTGGCGGGGGAAACGGGATGCGCCGCTTTCGCGGCCCGCTTCCCCCGTCAGGAAAACGGGCGGGATTTTTGCGAACGGGGGTGAGCAAAAAGCCTGTCCGTTTTCAGGGAGCGGCAACAGGTATATAAGCCCCCGTCCCTCGTCCCCGTTTGCCCGTCATGCGCTCAACTGTCGGATTTTGTCGAAACGTACATCAAATTGGGGTACGTTTCCGTCAGCCCCCGGCAGGAGGAAAACCGCCCCCCGGCACCCAAAATCAAAGGAGGCGGTCAAGCACCAAAGGTGCTTGACCGCCTTAACCACCGACAAGCAAACCCGGGCGGGGCTGTCAAGGTTGGTGCTGAAAGCGCCATGCACTTTAACCTTGACGGCCTCGTTCGGGTTTGCTATTTTCCCAATATAAATCTTAAGTAAATATGTCTTTTGCTACATATATTTTAGGGGAAAGGTGTGAACTCCATATAATTTTTGAAAATTGGAACTACTTTGTATGGAATCGCTTCATAATTATCGCTTTGGACGTAGATTGCTTGGCCTAAACAGCCTTGGGAGTCAATCCATCCTACGGCACTGGCCTGGTCAAAAATCTCATCTGTCCAAAAGGTGCTGTCCATCGGCTCGGTATATGACCTCATTTGGGCATAAACGGCGGTTTTTTTATAGGTCAAGGAGGGCAGGTCAACCAAGCACCAGTCCTTCTCCGGCGCCCCGGTCTGCTTCCAATTCCCCACCACCATCCTCGTGCCGTCCCTTCTGACGGCGACAGTGTTTATGTCGCTCCCCTGCACGATCCCCTCTTCGCCGAAGAGCTTTGAAAAGC
This sequence comes from Oscillospiraceae bacterium, assembly GCA_029067025.1. Lineage (GTDB taxonomy): Bacteria > Bacillota > Clostridia > Oscillospirales > Oscillospiraceae > Enterenecus. The sequence continues at coordinate 6,786 of JAIEFH010000296.1, forward strand.
TCAGTGAAAATACGATTTTGCAGCTCTCACCTGGGCAAGGCAGTTCCAAACCAAAGATCCCCTGTTGGCCCCAAAAAATCAAAATCTTTTCGTCCTCGTAGACGATTGGCAAACCCATAGAGAAGGTTTTTTTCAAATCCAGTTCGTCAAAGGCCAACTCCGCCACACTTTTCTCAAATCCCCCGGTTGGCCAGTTCTCATCTAAACACGCTTCAGGCCAGGAAAGCTCCTCTATCGGGGTGAATACCGTATCGTCAGACCATGCAGAAAAGACTGGAATATCAGCCCGGTTTTTCCGGCAGGAACCCAAAAGGGCAACGCACAATACCGTGCATATCACGAAGGGGCCAAACCGTTTCTTCATGGCTTTCTCCTCCTACCGCGAAATCTCGGGTATTCTGGTTGTTGTATATCCGCATACGCTGCAAATGAAATTACCGCCGATTAATCTCCATGTATGTGCAACTGTTTGCAGGGCGTTGTTGCAGATGCTGCACACCCTTGTGTGTGTAGTATCTGTATATACATAGGAATAGTTATGCGTCAGTTCAAAAGTTTTATAGGTTGAACTGGGCTGGAGTGGATAGTGGTAAGCATCGTCGTTATGTCCGTTAATAATAATCCGCCCCTTAGAATCTACATCAACGATAAGCATCACATGGCCATCACTGAAGATGGGATTCCCGGCGGCAGCTTTGCTCGCGGAAACAACAGGAATTTCGCTGTAGCCTTGTCCCTTCCAGTAATTTCTAAAATAACTTACGGCTCTCCAAGCAATACCGCTTTTAGCGCAAGCATTGTCTGCCACTGGAACAGTGCTCCCCGTGTTCTTTGTTACAGTCCAAGCGCCCCCCTGTGGCATACCTCCTGCCAGCATACATTGTGAAACAAAGTTTGCGCAATCTGCGTTGGGATAATAATAATATTCCGGATTATATGTGGAAGGGTTCATTGAAACACTGGAGCCCACGTTTGTATGCCCCACCCACTTATCGGAATATGTCACAGCGGCGCTGGGGCGGTAGCTTGCATAGACAGCCGTTGCCTGGGCCTCAAAGCCGATGTCAAGAGGCAATTCTTCCGCACCGGTATTGTCACATTCTGCAAGAAGTAATGCGCAGTCGTTAGGATTGCCTTGAGAATAGTTCAACAAATTATCAACAAAAGAATCTTCAACAACAGCAACGGAATTATTGCAATTGTCAAGTGTCAAAATGTGATCCATGCCAAAACCCATGATGTAGCTTTCCTCGTGCTCATCTATATTCTCATACTCAAGTGTCGTCCAAATATATACGAGAAGTTTGGTTTGAGTATCATCCTGTGCGATAACGGATTTAATAGAATAGGTGCTCTCTTGTGATAAAATTACGATTTCCAATTCTTCGGCCCATCTGGAAATGCGTGCCTGCCAACTCTCATTTGAGTCGATTAGTATATCCTGAATGGATGCATATTTTGTCGCTCCCGCAGTTACATAAATTGCATCCATCTGCTCCATGTAATCATTAATTACATCAGAATAGGTTTCGTTGGTCAAGTTTGCGGAATTTGCTTGTGCTGCCCATGTCGGAACAGTTGCACCTACGCTCAAAATCAGGGATAAAAACAAGGCAATAAAATTCTTCTTCATAATTGTACCTCTCTTCTCGTCCTAAAATCAATGTTTCCCCTTTAGAGTAATATTTCTTCTCTGCTTGAAGGGTTTACATTATTTAGATTAGCACGAGCGGAGGAGGAAGTCCATGTCGCCCTGCGCAATGAAAAATTGCACGAAACGTCATGGTCAAGAGGATGATTTTGTGGTATAATTCAAAGTTATAGTATCATAATCCCGTGGATTTATCAAGAGAAAAAAGAAAGGATGTTGTAATCATGAAAAAAATCGCTTCTCTGATCCTGGCGCTGATTCTGTGTGCGTCCATGCTGGCCGCGTCCCTGCAAACAGTCTGCCTTGCCGCAAAGCCGGATCCGCCCCCCACGCCCACTGCCACTGCGGAGCCAGACCTCGTCAACGGGCTTCCCGCTGATGAAGAGCGAGAAAACAGAGATTAACGCCCCCAAAAACCACTCTCAAACCGGGAACTCAATCTGGAATCGGGATTTGATATCCGGGTCGATGAGGGCCAGATTACGCTCGTCCCCAAGGGCCTCATATATGTAGTGTGCCTGAACGCACAGCTTTTTGCTCTTCTCCTCCTCACCCAGCTGGTAATAACACTCCCCCATGGCAGCCAGGAAGCCGGGAAAGAACTGGTAATGACCATAGTCCACGCTGACCCGCCTGCCCTGCTCCGCGATTTCAATGGCGCTTTGGTAGCGGGCGCACAAGGCCAGCTCCCGCGCGTAGTTGTAAGCGATGAGGGTAAAATGGGGCGCGAAGTTGGACAGGTGGTCGTCATTCTTCCGTACATAATCAAACAGCTGGCTGTAGATTTCCAGCGCCTTGGTGTGCTTCCCTTCGCGGGAATAGGTCACTGCGATCTGACTGATGAGCCGGGTTTCGTCCACGCTGTACCGGCGGCCCTCAATCCGTTCCAAATCGAATTTGGGCACGGTGAGCCGCAGGGCCTCCAGCAGCATGGCCCAGCGCTCCTCAAAGCTGTATGGCCCGTCCGGCGTGCCCAGTATGACCCTATGGTTTAGGATAAACTGCCGGGTGATGGCGTCGTCGTCCTCCGCCAGCCCCTCCAGCCTGTGGAGCTGCTCCATGGCCAGCTTCCACAGCTGCTTTTTCTGCTCCGGCTCCGCCCGTGCGAACCGGCTATGGCAGGCGACAAACTCTTTCCGCACACTTGCCAGCTCCAGCTCATGGGGACTCAGCAAAGCGTAATACCGATCGTCCGGCATATTCAGACGCTGGAGCAGTGCCTTGATCCGGTTGTGGGCGGGCGTCTGTCTGTTGTTTTCCAGCCTGCACAACGTCGCCGGGTCGCAGAGGCCCTCGCACAGCTGCTCCTGGGTCAGCCCCAGTTCCAGTCTTCGGCGCTTGATCGCCTCACCTAAAAGCAATTCTTTCATCGTAGCTCTCCTTCTTCCCCAAATTTTTGTATTCGATTTTTTGATAATAATAGTATCACATTTTAGGTTTATAGTAAACGGGTCGTCCAAACACAAAAGGGCACTATATTCGAACTCCATGTTGTAGCACCCCCGCTGTTTCTAACAGGGGAGGTGTTTTTCTTAGTTTGGCAGTGTTACTTCCTTTCATTTGCAACACAGTGGACACCTCTCAAAATTCTTTTGAAAGGCAGGAGCAAAAAGTGTATACTTATGTCGTTAATAATTAGATAGAGAACACACCGCATTCAGAAGGGAGGTCGATTTCGTGTCCACTATCTGCAAACTGCCCTACGATACCCCGCTCCGCTATCTGCCCCTGGTCTACATCCTGCCCTATGACGTGCTCATGCGCTGTCCCACCCTCCGCAAGCTGCCCCGCAGTATGGGGGCGCTGAACGCTTCCCCGGAATGGGCCGGGGTGATTCAAAGCAAACAGTTTTGGAACGAGATCATAGACGCCGTGGCGGCGCTGGTGTTCCCCCACTTCGGCTTCGGCGGCTGGAAGGAGCATTACACCGGCTGGTTCCCCGTCTGGCGCTTATCCTACGCCCTGCCCCTGTGGGCCAAGGGGGTGGAGCGTAACCGGGGCTGGGGCCTGCAAGCCCTGTTCAATCTGCCGCCCGACTTCGAGATACCCTTCTTTGACCCGGAGGACGTGAAAGCGTCCATCGGGGAGGTCGTGCGTCAGACCATCGAGGGACAGGGCTGGGGGCCGATGCTGGACGTAATCCGGGAAATGCCCTGTGACGAGGACTTCGAGCCATGGGACACCAACGCCCGGAAAGACTTCCTCCGCAAGTGGCATCACACCCGCTCCAAGCGGGTGCAGACCGTTTCACTGGAGGAATGTATGGAGGACGGAGGTAGCGGGATTCATGCCCTGCCAGACCCGGCGGGGGACTTCACCGGGCAGGTGGAGGGGGAGGACTCCTGCCAGCGGTTCAAGGCCACCCTGTCGGAAAAGGACATGGCGATTCTGGAACTGCGGGTGGAGGGATACGGCTATCAGGAAATCGCGGACAAGCTGGGGTACAAGACCCACAGCGCCGTTGTCAAGCGGATGGAGGCGATCAAAAAGCGGTTTATCCAGTACGAAACAGGGCGGTAAAGCCACGCAAACCGGACAGCGGCGGGCGTGGCTTTTTTGCGCCCAAAACAAACGGTAAGGAGGTAGAATGGCACAGCACGCAATTTTGAGATTTGAAAAACGAAAGGCGGGGCCAGCCGGGGCGCTGGAAGCCCACCATGAGCGCACCAAGGCGCAATACGCCAGCAACCCGGACATTGGACACCAGCAGGAGCCGGGACAATTTTCACATCATCCAGCCCGCCCAGAGGTACAGGCGGGAGATCGACAGCCGGATCAAGGCGGCGGGGTGCAGGACACGGAAGGACAGCACCATGTTCGTGGACACGCTGATTACCGCCAGTTCTTCACAGGCAGGAGCCAGCGGGAGATACGGGCCTACTTCACCGAGGCAGCGGCCTTCATGGAGCGGAAGGTGGGCCGGGGCAATATCTTCTCCGCCGTGGTACACATGGACGAGAAAACGCCCCATCTCCACCTGTGCTTCACCCCCATCACCAAGGACGGGCGGTTGTCCGCCAAGGAGATTTTGGGCAACCGGGCGCAGCTTTCCAAGTGGCAGGACGAGTTCCACGCCCACATGAGCAGGGCGTTCCCCAACCTCAAACGGGGCGAGAGTGCCCTTGTGACCAAGCGGAAGCATATCCCCACCTGGCTGTTCAAGCAATCCGTAGACCTCACCCGCCAACAGCGGGCCTTCGAGCAGGCCATTTCTGAAATCGGGGTGCTGAACGCCGGGAAGAAACGCGACGAGATTTTGGAAATGGTGGGGCCGTATTTCGCCCGCCTGGAGAGCCATTTGGGCGAGGTGCAGAAGTACCAGGCCACCATCGACTATCTGACGCAGGAGAACGCCGGGCTGAAGGAACGGGTCAGTGAGGAAACGGGTATCAAAAAGCAGATGGAGGTTTTGACGCTCAAAAAGGAAAATGAACAGCTTCGGCGGCTTGTGAACAGCATACCCCCGGCGCTGCGGCAGGAGTTGAAGGAACAGCAGAGGGGGCAACGCCATTCAAAAGACTATCGGTAAGACAAATTTGCACCTTGAAAATTGAATATGAATATGAGACAAGGAGGTACACTTGAGCAGGCGGAAGAAGCTAATCAACCACACCGACATTCCCCAGCACCAGATTGAAGCGATTGCCCGGTGTCTCATGCCGGACATTCTCGCTTTCTATGAGAGCGAGGAGGGCCAGCGGGAATTTGCCGAATGGAAGGAGCGGCGGGAAGCGGAGAAGCGGGAGGTAAAAACAGAATAAGGACAAAAAGGGCGGGCGCACCGTGAAAACGGCTACGCCCGCCCTTTTTGCGTTTATGGGGTTTTCTTCTTTCGGGGGCCTCTCGGCTTCGAAGTTGGCTTGCGCTGTACCCCGTTGCGGAAGTAGGTGCTTTCATATCTCTCGAAGAAAACCAATAATCCGAACCCATCTCCTATCGGAAAAAGGTTCGGATTATATGGGTTTGGTGCGGATGACGGGACTCGAACCCGTACGGCCGTGGGCCACTAGCACCTCAAGCTAGCCAGTCTACCAGTTCCAGCACATCCGCAAATAGTGGCGCCGTCTCCATGAAAACACCTGTGTTTTGAAGTCAGCATAGCATATTATAGTGCGCAAAGTCCCATTTGTCAAGAGCGCAGTTTTTATTTTCCTCCTGCCTTTTTGCCGCTGTTTCCTGACGCTGGCAGTTTAACTAGCTGTGCCTTGTATCTCAAAACTAGCAGCAGCATGATCAGGGCGATAGTTTGGCATCTACCGGGCAATGTCTTCACCGGCGGCTCCCCGATTGGAACGCTTCACAAAAAGGCTAGCTTTTCCTGTCATGTTATGCTATAATGCCTAGGCGGTTAGTACCCTAGCGGGCACTGAGCCGCCTATCTAAGACCGTATGGGAGCTATGACGCATGGAAAAACAGACGATAACGATCGGCCTGCCCAGGGCCTTGCTGTACTACCGTTACCGCACCCTCTGGCGCGCCTTTTTCCAGGGGCTGGGGATGGAGACGGTGGTCAGCGACCCCACAGACCGGAATATTTTGGAGCGGGGCACGGCTCTGGCCATCGACGAGGCCTGCCTGTCCCTGAAAATCTACCTGGGCCACGTGGCGGCGCTGGTGGGCAAATGCGACTACATCCTGGTGCCCCGGGTGAGTAACTTCGGCCGCCAGCGGAGTATGTGTACCCGGTTCGAGTCCACCCCTGATCTGGTGCGCAACGTGTTCCGCAATGACCGCCAGAAGTTCCTGTCCTACGAGGTGGACGAGGAAATGAAAAAGCAGAATGAGGAGGACGCTTTCCTGGAGATGGGCCGCACCCTGGGCTGTTCCGCCAAGGCGGTGAAAAAAGCCTATAAGCAGGCGAAAAAGCTGGAGCTGGCCCAGCACAAGGAGCGAGCGCAGAAGCATGAGCAGCTGTACAAGCGGGAGGGCATGAAGGTGCTCATCGCCGCCCACAGCTATGTGGCCGAAGATCCGTATATGGGCAAAACGGTCAGCAGCTACCTCAAGCAGGTGGGGGTGATCCCCGTCCGGGCTGATCTCGTGGATCGTGAGGCGGCGCTGAAGCACAGCCGGGAGCTGTCCCCCACCTGTAAATGGGAGATCAACCGGGAAATCCTGGGCGGCATCGCCATGCACCAGGACGATGTGGACGGCATCATCCTGCTCAGTGCCTTCCCCTGTGGGCCGGACGCTATGGTCAACGAGCTCATCACCCGCCGGGTCAAGGGCGTACCCATATTGAACCTGGTGCTGGACAGCCAGAGCGGTACCGCCGGGGTGGAAACCCGGCTGGAAAGCTTCATCGACATCATCCGCTTTAAGGAGGGGAAGCTGTAATGGCCGAAGCGAAAAAGAGAAACATCTCCTTCCCCCGGTACGCGGAGTACAACTGCGCGTTCAAATACATCGTGGAGCAGGCCTTGGGGTGCAAGTATGTCATGCCCCCTGCCCTCACCAAGCGCACCATGGAGCTGGGCACCAAGTACAGCCCGGACTTCGTGTGCACCCCCTTCAAAACCATGCTGGGCAACATGATTGAAGCGCTGGAGGCCGGGGCGGACACCCTGCTCATGACCCACGGCCTGTGCCGCCTGGGCTATTATGGGGAACTGCTGGAGCAGATCCTGCGGGATCTGGGCTACCAGTTTGACTTCATCAACCTGTCCGACTATGATATGGAGAAGAAAAAGGAGTATATCCGCATCGTCCGGCGGTTCAACCCCAAGGTGAACCCCGCCCGGTTCCTTACCCAGTTCATGGAGGGCGTGCGGATGGTGGAGTATCTGGACGACATCACCGCCGAATACTACCAGAATTGCGGCTTTGACGCCACCCAAGGGGATTATAAGCGGGCCTACCAGGACTTCCTCACCGCCATGTACACCGCCCAGGCCAAGAGCGACGTAGAGGCGGGCTACCGGGCCGCCAAGCGGGCGCTGCGGGCCGTCCCGCTGGACAAGCCCAAGCACCCCCTCCGGGTGGGCATTGTGGGCGAGTTCTACACCGCCATGGATGCCTTTTCCAACCTGGAGCTGGAGCAGAAGCTGGCGGATATGCGGGTGGAGGTTCACCGTTGGATGAACGTGACCAACCAGTTTTTGCGCTATGGCAGCGGGCAGAAAAACCTGCGGGTGAAGATCCAGGATCTGTGCCAGTACGACATGGGCCCCACCTCCACCGCCAACATCTGGTACGCCCGGGAGTGCGCCGACCGGGGCTTTGACGGACTGATCCACATCAAGTCCGCCACCTGCACCCCGGAGATCGACGTGATGCCCGTGCTGCAAAATATCAGCGCGGACTATAAAATTCCCGTGCTTTACCTGACCTATGACGCCCAGACCAGCGACGTGGGCCTGATGACCCGGCTGGAGGCGTTCTACGATATGATCGACATGAGAAAGAAGGTACTTTAAGTTGGAACACGCGTATTTAGGCATTGACGTGGGATCCATTTCCACC
>JAIEFH010000297.1 GCA_029067025.1 Oscillospiraceae bacterium
GACCAAGGCCGGCCAGGAGAAGATGGGCCTGGCTCTGGTGAAGCTGGCCGAGGAGGACCCCACCTTCAAGACCTACACCGACGAGGAGACCGGCCAGACCATCATCGCCGGCATGGGCGAGCTCCATCTGGAGATCATCGTGGATCGGCTGCTGCGCGAGTACAAGGTGGAGGCCAACGTGGGCGCGCCCCAGGTCGCCTACAAGGAGACCATCAAGCAGACCGTCAAGCAGGACACCAAGTACGCCCGCCAGTCCGGCGGTAAGGGCCAGTACGGCCACGTGGTCATCACTGTGGAGCCCAACGAGCCCGGCAAGGGCTACGAGTTCCTCAACGAGATCACCGGCGGCGTCATCCCCAAGGAGTTTATCCCGGCCGTCGACGCCGGTATTCAGGGGGCCATGCAGGCCGGCGTTATGGCCGGTTACCCGGTGGTGGACGTGAAGGTCCACCTGACCTTCGGCTCCTACCACGAGGTGGACTCCTCTGAAATGGCGTTCAAGATCGCCGGTTCCATGGCCTTCAAGGATGCCTGCCGCAAGGCCGGAGCCTGCCTGCTGGAGCCCATTATGAAGGTGTCCGTCATCACCCCCGAGGACTACTTGGGCAACGTCATCGGCGACTTGACCTCTCGCCGCGGCCAGGTTCTGGGCCAAGAGGCTCGGCCCGGCGCCCAGCAGATCGACGCCCTGGTGCCCCTGTCCGAGATGTTCGGCTACGCCACTGACCTGCGCTCCCGCACCCAGGGCCGCGGCCAGTACACCATGGAGCCCCACAGCTACGTGGAGATCCCCAAGAACATCGCCGAGAAGATCATCGCCCAGCGCGGACGGAAAGAAGACTAAATTAACAGTTGCAATTTCTTCCGCCATAGGATAAAATAGGCCCATAAACCTATTTACCCCAACCATTTCATTTAACAAGTACAAGGAGGAAAACCCAAAATGGCTAAGCAAAAGTTTGAGCGCAGCAAGCCCCACGTCAACATCGGCACCATCGGCCACGTTGACCACGGCAAGACCACCCTGACCGCCGCCATCACCAAGTGGCTGGCTCTCCAGAACATGGCTGACTACAGCGACTACTCCAGCATCGACAGCGCCCCCGAGGAGCGCGAGCGCGGCGTTACCATCAACACCGCCCACATCGAGTACCAGACTGAGGCCCGCCACTATGCCCACGTCGACTGCCCGGGCCACGCCGACTATATCAAGAACATGATCACCGGTGCTGCCCAGATGGACGGCGCTATCCTGGTCATCGCCGCCACCGACGGCCCCATGGCCCAGACCAAGGAGCACATCCTGCTGGCCCGTCAGGTGGGCGTGCCCGCCATCGTGGTGTTCCTGAACAAGTGCGACCAGGTGGACGACGACGAGCTGATCGAGCTGGTTGAGATGGAGGTCCGTGAGACCCTGTCCTTCTACGAGTTCCCCGGCGACGACATCCCCATCATCAAGGGTTCCGCCCTGAACGCCCTGACCAATGAGTCCGGCAACAAGGACGACGCCGACTTCGCCTGCATCAAGGAGCTGATGGACGCTGTTGACAGCTACATCCCCACTCCCGACCGTAAGGCCGATCTGCCCTTCCTGATGCCCGTTGAGGACGTGTTCACCATCACCGGCCGCGGCACCGTGGCCACCGGCCGTGTGGAGCGCGGCCAGCTGAAGGCGGGCGA
>JAIEFH010000298.1 GCA_029067025.1 Oscillospiraceae bacterium
ATCCACGGCCTTGAAGCTGACCGTGGCGGCGCAGCCCTTGTCGTCCCCCTCAATTTTGCTGAAAGAGCACACGGTGCCCAGCATGGCCCCCGCCTGGGGGTTGAGCTTGGGCATCATTTTTTGCAGCAGCGGCCCGGTCAGCCACAGATTGCCCAGCACCGCGTTCATGGGAAATTTGCAGTGGGGCGCCAGGTGCCGGAACATGGCCCGCACCTGGGGGTTCAGCCGCCGGATAAACAGCTTGCCGGACGCGGCCTCATGGAGAAAGCCCGCCATGCGCTCAATGGGGCTGGCCTGGGCGGCGGCGGTGAGGCCGGTGTGGACGTTTGCTGCGGCGGCGGTGCAGATCAGCTTATACCGCCCCTTTTCGTGGACGGCCACCATGGCGCACTTTTGGCACTTCATCCCGGCCAGGGGCGGGTCAATGATAGCGCCGCCCTCGTCCAGCACCACCTCAAAGGTGAGGCCGCGCTCCTTAAAATATGCCAGCGCCGTAGGGATGCCGTCGCCCCCCAGCTCCTCGTTGTGGGAGGAGGCCAGGAACACATTGCAGGGCGGCTCCCAGCCCTCGCCGAGCAGGGTCTCCAGGGCGGAAAACTCGGCGAACAGGGGCGTTTTGGTGTCCACCGTCCCCCGGCCCCACAGCCTGCCCTCCGCGATCTCGGCCCCGAAGGGGTCGTGCGCCCAGTTTCCCTCCGCCGCCACCACGTCGTGGTGGGACATGAGCATGATGTTCCGGGAGGAATCCTTACCCTCCAACTCGTAGACCCAGCAGTCGTCGCTGAATACGCGGCGCTCCATGCGTTTATGAACCCGTGGGAACAGCTCCTCCATCACCGTGCGCAGCTTGGCAAACTCGGCATCGTCATAGGAGCCCTTCACCGACACGGTTTTGCACCGGATCATCCGGGCCAGCCGCTGGGCATGGCGTTCGGTTTCTGACGTCATTTTGAGGCCCCCTTTGACCCGCCCCGAATCACAGAGAGAATCTCCTTTTCGTTGTACATGGCGTAGATGGCCACCGAGATCAGGGTAAATACCCCACCCACCACGGCGGTGAGCAGCAATCCCTGCCGCCCCACGCTCTGGCCGGTCACCGCTCCCACCACAATGAGGGAGGGGACAATCATGGTGGCAATGGAGGTGCCCATCTTGGTGACAAAGCTCTTGGCGGCGGCAAAGGTGCCCTCCTGGTTGACGCCGGTTTTCACCGTGTCATAACGGATCACGTCCGCCATCATGGAGGAGGGCAGGATGTTCAGCACCGCAAAGGGCAGGGACACGAACAGGGCAAAGGCTACGGCGGTGACCATGGCGCTGTCCTTGGGGAAGGCGTCCACAAAGCAGATGACGAACTCGGCGGCGGCAAAGACAATACAGCCCACAATCATGGGGAACTTCTTGCCCGACTTCTTCGACCATTTGTTAATGGCGGGGTAGAGGGCCAGCGAGCCCACGATGGAGGTTGCCATGATGATGATGGACTGTTCCTCGGGGATGCCCATCAGCTCGGTGATGTAGTACATGATGCAGGCCTGGAAAAAGCTCATGCCGGTGCCCTCAAAGAGCTGGCCCAGGGTGACAATGCGGAAATGGCGGTTGGAGAAGGCGTGCTTCAGCGAGGCCATCAGCGGCGCGGTGGGGCGCACAGAGGTGACATAGTCCCTCTCTTTTATGACAAAGGTGGGGATGAACAGCAGGACAACCCCCACCACGGTGAATGCCAAAAAGGTGAGCCGCCAGGCGGCGATGGGGGGAACCCCCGCTTTTTTAATCAGAGAGACGATGGCCGTGGTGGCGTAGCCCAGCATACTGCCCACCACGAAGAACAGGGAATGCCAGGTGTAGCTGTCCACCAGCAATCCTTCGTCCCGCACCATCTCGGGGAGCAGGGCGCTGTGGGGGATCATGTACAGGGTGTAGAAGATGTAATAGGCCCAGATGAACGCCGCCAGCCAGATGTCGTTGAGCAGGGGTGTGTCAAAGGGGGAGCAGAAGATCAGCAAGGCGCAGGCGGCAAAGGGGACGGCGTACCGGCGCAGGAAGGGGATGCGCCGCCCGTCCCGGTGGCCGGATTTGTCGCTAAGGGAGGCCGCCATGGGGTCGGACACCGCGTCGATGACATGGCCCACCGCTTTGATGAGGCCGATGACGGTCAGCGCCCCGGCGAACACATAGCCCTGGGTGATGAGAGTGGGCAGGCCGGAGGCGGCGGTGGGCTGGTAGAAGTAGATCAGGTAGTTGTTCAGCATGGTGGTGAACAGCCCCACGGCGAACAGGGGCAGGCAGTACAGGACGATGGAGCGGCGGGAAATGGTTTTCATCATATCACCTTCTGTGGAGAACTCAACGGATGAACGGGTTATAGTACCGCCCGCCATTCAGGTAGGTCAGCGTCAGCGAGAGCGCCAGCAAAAGCGCGCACACTGCCATACAGATCACATCCATGGGAGAAAATTTCCGGCCGGAGTACCAGGTGCGTTTTTTGCCCTTGCCAAAGCCCCGCAGCTCCATGGCGTTGGAAATCGTCTCGATGCGCTCCATAGAGGACAGGATCAGCGGAATCAAAATCGAACTTGCGGCCTTCAGCCGGTTGACCAGGCTGGCCTTCTTGCTCATCTCAGTACCCCGGGCCTGCTGGGCGAGGGAAATGTCCCGGTACTCGCGCTGGATGTCGGGGATATACCGCAGGGCCAGCGCCACAGCGTAGCTGACCCGGTAGCTGACGCCGATACGGTTGAGGGAGGCGGCGAACTCGGAGGGATTGGTGGTGCACACAAACAGCAGCACAATGGGGATGGAGCAGACGGTTTTCAGGACCACATTCAGGTGATAGAACAACTGCTCCGCCGTGACCACATAGGGCCCCGCGATGCGGAACAGAACCGTTTCGGTTCCATAAATGCTGACGCCGTGGGTGGGACTGAACAGGAAGATCAGCAAATTGTTCAGTACAATATAGACCAGCATCACCCCCAGCATAAAGGAGATGTCCCTGATTTTCAGCCTCGCCGTCCGGAACAGCACGAAGGAGGCAAGCGTCATCGCCGCCAGCAAGGGCGTATAGAAGCTGCTCATGGCCGCCAGACTCCAGAGGATCAGGCAGACCAGCTTGCAGGCCCCGGTGAGCCGGTGAATGGGGGAGGGACGGTCGATGTAGTTGAACAGATTAGTCATGACGGCGCACCTCCCGATCCCGTTCCACAAACCGCCGGGTAAATTCCACCGCGTCGTCAATGCCGCAGATTTTGGACAGGTGGAACAGGGAGGTCTCCTTCAAATGGGCGGCCTCCACGATTTCCGGCGAGTTGAGTACCTCCGCCGCGGGGCGGTCCGCGATCACGGCGCCCGCGTTGAACACAATGGTGCGGGGCGTGTATTCCAGCATCAGGTGCATATCGTGGGTGATGAGCACCACTGTGACGCCCTGCCGGTTCAGCTCGCTTAAAAAGTCCATGATCTCGGTGTAGTGCCGCAGATCCTGTCCGGCGGTGGGCTCGTCCAGCAGGATCATTTCCGGCCGGAGCACCAGAATGGAGGCGATGGTGACCCGTTTTTTCTGCCCATAGCTCAGTGCGGAAATGGGCCAGTTCCGGAAGGGGTACAGGCCGCAGATCTTTAGGGTTTCTTCCACCCTGGGGCGGATCTCCTCTTCGGGTACGCCGCGGTTGCGCAGACCCAGCGCCACCTCGTCAAAAATCTGAACCTTGGAGATCATCTGATTGGGGTTCTGCATGACGTAGCCGATGTGGTCGGCCCGCTCCTTGATGGACAGTTCGGCCATATCCGTGCCGTTCAGCTCCAGACGGCCCGTCTGAGGCTGTTCAAAGCCGCAGATCACCTTGGAAAAGGTGGACTTTCCCGCACCATTGGTGCCCACGATGCTGAGCATTTCCCCCTTGTGGATGACGGCGTCAATGCCCCGCAGGGCGTGGTGCCCGCCCGCGTATGTAAAGTTGATCCGCTCCGCCCGCAGCAGGATTTCCCGCTGGGAAACAGCCGCCGCCGGGGGCTGTTTTGCAAACCATGCCCTGACCTGGGCCTTGCAACGCTCAGACAGCTTCAGCTCCGGCAGGCGGGACGGGCGCATATCGGCCATCAGCTCCACCCCCGCGTATTTCAGCGCCGTGACATACAGCGGTTCCCGGATGCCGCCTTCCTGCAGCAGATCCGTACACAGCAGTGTGTCAGGATTGCCATCATACTGGATGCGGCCGTCGCCCATGACCACCACACGATCCACCGGGCGGTAGAGGACGTCCTCTACCCGGTGCTCGATAATAATCACCGTACAGCCGGTGCGCTTTTGGACTTCGTCAATGAGGACGATGGCCTGCTTGCCGGTGGCCGGATCCAGATTGGCCAGGGGTTCGTCAAAGAGCAGGATGTCCACCTGATCCACCATCACGCCGCCCAGGCCCACCCGCTGCTTCTGGCCGCCGGAGATCTCGTGGGGCGCGTGGCCACGCACCTGCTTGACCTCCACCAGCTCCGCGATCCGCTCCACCTGCCGGTGCATCTCTTCGGTGGGGACGCAGTCGTTCTCCAGGGCAAAGGCGATGTCCTCCGCCACCGTCAGCCCAATGAACTGCCCGTCGGCGTCCTGGAGTACTGTGCCCACGATTTTGGACAGGTCGAACAGGCCCAGCTTCAGCGCGTTTTTCCCGCCGATGGTCAGGTTCCCTGTGGTTTCTCCGGGATAGGAATTGGGGATCAGGCCGTTGACGCAGTGGGCCAGCGTGGACTTCCCGCAGCCGGAGGGGCCCGCGATCAGAACCTTTTCCCCTTTGCGGATTTGCAGATCAATATGATAGAGGGTGGGCTCGGCCTGGGCCTTGTACTGAAAGCCGAAATCCTCAAATGAAATGACAACTTCCTGTTCCAAAGAAATTCCCCCTGACAGAGAAAGGCAGGCTGAGTGCCTGCCTTTCTCCGATTAAATATTTGTCAATTTTCCTTGTTCAGGCTGCCGGCCTTGGTCTGGGTGGCGGCATAGGCCACGCACAGCAGGGAGCCGATGATGGCGGTGGTGACCGCGTTGGCCACGGCGGCCATCAGGCCCTGGGCAAACAGCTTGTCCAGCGGCTCGCTGTAGATGAGGATGTCCAGCACAGGCGCCACCGCGCCCCAGCAGATGATATGGGAGACCAGCTGGATGATATTGAACTTGATCAGGCCCTTTTTGCCGATCTCGCCCTCCTGCAGCTTCAGCACCTTGGCGGCCAGGCCCACCAGCAGGCCGAACACGCCGGAAGCGATAACCCAGCTCCACCAAATGCCCCAGCCATAGCTGAAGTCGATCAAGGCGTGGCCGATCAGGCCCACCAGCGCGCCGGCCAGAGGTCCAAAGACGATGGCCAGGAAGGCCAGCAAACCGTACTGTACAGAGATGTTGGTGTTGGGCACGGGGCTGGGAATGGAGACAAAGCGGCCCAGGACAAAGAAGAGGGCGGCGCCAATGCCGATGGCGACAATGGTTTTGACGGAAAATTTCTTCATGGTATTACCTCCAGTTAAGTTCTCTTTCTCAATTAACCAACTTCTACCATTGGTTGGTTAAATTATAGCACCCTCCTGTTTGTCTGTCAATTTATTCTTTACAATGCTTCGCTGTTGGCGGCGGCTGCGCAAGGATAAAAAGATTGGCTAACGCTTCTCCTGCCCCACCGCAGGGTTAGCATCTCAATGGCACACGAAGCTTTACCGCTGGATTTGGATATGGCTATTTCATCTGAACTGTGGTAAATTGATAGGACACTTTTATTATCGACTGCCTTTGGGCCTGCCCGCCGCCCTGCCGGCGGGTGGACTGACGGCGCTGGCCTATGTGATGGAGAAAGGACTGGCCGACCAGTTTTGCCGCGTCCCCGTCGACCCGTTGGAGGCGGCGGCAAAACGGCCGCATGAGATGGGTTAGGCGTGGCTTTTCCTTTGGGCCTATGTGGCAAAAATGCTTTTTCCGAAAGCGCCGCGGTATGACGGGTTTTGGGTCAAATAAACATTGAAAGCGCAGCTGCTTGGATCGCCAGCTTTTATCAATCTATGATCTCATCCAAGGTCTCGAAGAGCGTGCCAATGTCAATGGGCTTGGCGATATGGCCGTTCATGCCGGCGCGAAGGGCCGCCTGGCGATCCTCCTCAAAGGCATTGGCGGTCATGGCCAGGATGGGGATGGAAGCCAGCTCTGGATCGTCCAGGGCGCGGATGGCCTGGGTGGCGGCGTAACCGTCCATAACCGGCATCTGCACGTCCATCAAGATCAGATCGTAATATCCGGGCTGGACATCCCGCAGCATATCCACGGCAATCTGTCCGTTGGAGGCAATCTCCACGGTGAAACCGGCCTCGGTGAGGATGGCGACGGCGATCTCCTGGTTGAGCTCGTTGTCCTCCGCCAGCAGGATACGTCCCGTGCGGTGCCGCTTTAGCGGCTGGACAGCGTCCGGCTGTTCCTCTTTATGCGCGATGGAGGACAGGCAGCTTCTCAGCTCAGACATGAACAGCGGCTTGCTGCAAAAAGCGGTAACGCCCGCGTCCCTGGCCTCGTCCTCGATGTCGGACAGGTCGTAGGCGCTGAGTACGATGATAGGCGCGTCCCCGCCCGTCTCCTGGCGGATGCGCCGGGCCACCTCGACGCCGTTCATGTCGGGCATGAGCCAGTCGATGATGTACACGCCGTAGCTGTCCCCCCGGGTGAGCGCCTGCCGGGTGCGCAGGACGGCCTCCTTGCCCGACAGCGTCCACTCCGACCGCATCCCGAACTGCTGGAGCATATAGGTCACGCTGTCACAGGTGTTGAAGTCGTCGTCCACCACCAGGGCCCGGCAGTTGTCCAGCTCCGGGATGGTCTGGATCTCTTTGGGGCCCTTGTGGAGACGGAAGGTGAGGCAGACCACAAACTCCGACCCCACGCCCTGCTCACTGTACACCGTGATAGAGCCGTTCATCATGTCCACGATGTTCTTGGTGATGGCCATGCCCAGGCCGGTGCCCTGGATGCCGCTGATGGTGGAATTGCGCTCCCGCTCAAAGGGCTCGAAGATATGCTCCACAAACTCCGCGCCCATGCCGATGCCGGTGTCCTTGATGCGGAATTCGTAACAGGCGCTGTCCTCCGAAGCGCCGGGCTTTTCCGTGATGCGCATACTGACGGCGCCGCCCGCGGGGGTATACTTGATGGCGTTGCTCAACAGGTTGAGAAGTACCTGATTCAGCCGCAGCTTGTCGCAGTATACGTCCTCGTCCAGCACATCCACCGTGTCAATGCAGAAGTCCAGCTGCTTGGAGCGAATATCGGCCTGCACGATGCTGCGCAGACTGTGGAGGATGTCCGGCAGGCTGCACAGCGCCTCGTCCAATTGCATCTTGCCGCTTTCGATGCGGCTCATATCCAGCACGTCATTGATGAGGCTCACCAGGTGATTGCCGGAGGTGAGGAGCTTTTTCAGATACCCCTCCACCAGATCCCGCTGATCCAAATGGGTGAGGGCCAGGGTGGTGAAGCCCACGATGGCGTTCATGGGGGTGCGGATGTCATGGGACATATTGGACAGGAACGCGCTCTTGGCCCGGTTGGCCTGGTTGGCCTGGGCCAGGGCGTTCTCCAGAAGGGCGGTCTTTTCCATCTCGCGGCGGGTCTCATCGTCCACATTTCGGAAGCCAAGCACCACGCCCCGTTTGGTGCCCCAAGAGCCGGCCCGCACGGCCTTCATCTGGAAAAACCGTATCTCATTGCCGCACAGCGTGCGGTAGTTGACCGTGTAAGTGAGCCTGCGCTCCAGATTATCGGACAGCTCTTCAGGAGAGAGGGCAAACCGCACAAGCTCCTGGTCCTCCTTGTAGACGCACTGGTTTATGTATTTCTCCAAACTGTCTATAATAGGCAGGCTGCCGGTAAAAATTTCGTCCAAAACAGCATGGGGACAGTAGTGCGTGCGCAGAGGCCCGCCCTCGCGGGTGTCCAGGTCGTAATAACACACCAGGTTGTAGTCCACGCTCAGCGCCTGCACCAGTTCGTTCTGCCGCCGCTCCAGCTCCGTGCGCTCCTGCTGCTCCCGCAGCTTTTGGGCGGTGCAGTCCAGGAGGAAGCGCTGATAGACCAGCTCGCCGTTCTCTTCCATCAGCTTGATATTGCCCATCACATGGATGAGCTTTCCGTCCTTGTGCTTGACCCGGTACTCCAGGCTGGCGCTGTCGCCCGGCTTCTTTAGGGACTGGATGCACTCCCTGAGCCTAGGCTGATCCTCCAAGGCCACTGTGGGGGCGACCCAGCTAAAGCCGGACTCCAGATCCTCCATGGAGTCGTACCCAAGTAGCTCCAGGGCGGCCCGGTTGACGTCCAGGACACGGGAGCCGTCCAGGGAGTGGGTCAGGATGCCGCAGTCCATGGTGGTGAACAACCGCTCCAAGGTTTGATTTTTTTGCAGAAGCTCCTTCTCGTAGGCCCGTTCCCGGGTCACATCAATGGCCACGCCCACGGTGCCCATCACGCTGCCGTCCAGGTCGTACAGGGGGGATTTGAAGGTGGACAGTGTCCGAGCGCCATCGCCGGTCTGGATGGTCTCGTCCGACACCTGGGTCTGTTCCGTCTCCATGACGACCCGCTCTGATTCAATGCAGGCCGGATCGTCCTGCTCCACGTCCCAGATGTAAGCGTGGCCCTGGCCCTCCACCTGCTGTCTGGTCTTGTTGACCGCGGCGCAAAAGCTGTCGTTTACCTTCTCGTGAATGCCATCTTTGGTTTTGTACCAGACCAGATTGGGCATCCCGTTGATGGCGGCGTCCAAAAAATGGCGGGCCTGCCACAGCTCTTTGCTCTGCCGCCAGCCCTCCTGCCACCGGAGAAAGTGGAATCGCAGCAGCTCCTTGGACAGCGGAGCGATCCAGACATCGGTGAGTTCAGACAGGCAGCCGGCAGGCTGCCCCCCAGGGCTTCCGGTCAACAGGGGGAGCTGCTCCTGCTCAGCCAGCAGGATAAGCTGGGCCTGCTCACCCTTGGCTTGGAGCAGCGTATGTACCGCCTCCGCCCCGTCCAGCGTCCGCAGGTCGGCCAGGATTACATCCGCCTGGCCCGCCAGAGAGCGATCCGGCTGGCGGCTCTCGGTGAACGTGTGGGTAAAATTTTCAAAGGCCGGGATCTCCTTCAGCGCATCTGACATCTCACGCGCAAAGCCGACCAGATAAAAGTGGGTAAGACAATGATACATCATACATACACCCTTTGCATCCGCTGATGTGCTGGATAAACTGAGACTATTAGTACTATAACACACCTGTGGAACCAATGCAAGATTTAGAGGGATTTGACAAAAAAGAATGGGCGTTTTGCCCATTTTTACGTTTCCCGCATAGAATGGGCAAAAAGGGGGGCATCGGGATGGAGGAACGGGAAATTCTAAACGAACAGCTCAGGACGGTCAACCAGTCCCTGTGTTATTTGATGCTGATTATCCTGTCGGTGCTGCTCTCCTTTCGGTCGGTGCTCATTCAGCGGGAGCAGCTGGAGGAGACGCTGGAGGGAAATCCACAGAAAGCCGCCGCGCAGTATGTCTTTACCATCAGGCTCAGCGCGTCG
>JAIEFH010000299.1 GCA_029067025.1 Oscillospiraceae bacterium
GTCGTATACCGTTGCGCCCATCATCCGCAACAATGTCATTTTCCAGCCCTTCAACCTGATGGATCCCATCAAATTCCGCCGGAAGTTCGACGTGATCTTCTGCCGGAACGTGATGATCTACTTCGATCAGCCCACCAAGGACGCCCTGGTTCGCCGGTTCTATGATTACACCGTTCCCGGCGGCTATCTGCTCATCAGCAAGTCGGAAAACCTCAGCGCCAACAGCCCCTACCGCCGGCTGGCTCCGTCCACGTTCCAAAAGTGATCCATTCAGCCGGGCCGACCTGCGCTTGCCGGTCGGCCCGGTATTTTAAAAAGAGGAGGCCATCCCGTTTATGGCAATCCCTATGACTGCAAATGCAAACAAGAAAATCCGCGTCATGGTGGTGGACGACTCCATGGTGGCCCGCAGCCTGATTATCAAAGGTCTGTCCGCCCATCCCAGGATTGAGATCGTGGGCTTCGCCATCAACACATTGGACGCAAAAGCAAAGATCCCCCAGTACAAGCCCGACGTCATCACCATGGACGTGGAGATGCCCGGTCAGAGCGGCCCTGACTTTTTGAGGCAGTATCTGCCCACCAACCCCATCCCCGTCATCCTGGTGTCCTCGCTGAACCTGAAGGTGTTCGACGCGCTGGCCGTGGGCGCGGTGGACTTTGTCCGCAAGCCAGACGACCAGCAGAACGCCGACGCGTTTGTCGCCGCCCTCACCCAGAAGGTCATTATTGCCTCCAACTCCCGTCCGCGCCCCGCCGGGGCGGCCGCCCCGGCAAGTGCGGCGGTGGGCGCCATCCCCAACCTGGGCCCCAGCGCCAATCTGGATCGGGTCATCATCGGTCTGGGCGCCTCCACCGGCGGCACCGAGGCCACTTTGGCGGTGATGAAGCGCCTGCCCGCCGATATTCCCCCCATGGTCATCGTCCAGCATATGCCCCCCGGCTTCACCAAAATGTACGCCGAGCGCCTCAACCGCCTGTGCGCCATGGAGGTAAAGGAGGCCCAGAGCGGCGATGAGCTGCGCCGGGGCCTGGCCCTGGTGGCACCCGCCGACCTCCAGTGCCGGGTGGTGCGTATCGGCACCCGGTATACCGTCAACTGCGCCCCCGGCGAGAAGGTCAGCGGCCACCGCCCCTCGGTGGACGCCATGTTCCAATCTATGGCCGACGTGGTCACCTGCAAAATGGTGGGCATCATCATGACCGGCATGGGCCAGGATGGGGCCGTTGGCCTGCTGGCCATGCGGAAGAAGGGCGCTTACACCATCGGCCAGGACAAGGAATCCTCCGTGGTGTACGGTATGCCCGGCGTGGCCCAGAACATCGGCGCGGTGATGATCCAGGCCTCCTGCGACAATGTGTCCAACGTCCTCCTGCGGCACCTGAAAAGCCTGGGCTGATCCGGAATATCCCGAAAACTAAGCAAAAACGTCGTAAAAGAGCGCTCGTCCCGCCTGACAGCCTTTGGAAAAGGCTCCAGGCGGGACTGTTTATCCAAAGAAATTTCCCTGTTTTTCTTATCTTCCCGCCAACTTTGCCGATATATCTTTATGTAGGAGTAAAATTTTTTTGGATTCTTAAAGGATGTGAGTGACTATGCTGACCTCGTCCGGTTACGGTGCGATTTCTTCCATCGGTCCCGCAAAGGTCTATCGGACCAAAGCGGGGCGCAATGACCGAGCCCAGGTAATCTCGGGCAGCAGCAACTACGACAGCGTAACCCTCTCCGCGTCCAGCCAGGACAGCCGTTTCCTGGATATGGTCAGTCAGCTCTCCCGGGAGGTGCGCACCGCCACCACCACCGGCGATATCGCCGCCCTGCGCCAGCAGGTGGCCAACAAGCAGTATACGCCGGACCCCATGGCTATCGCGGGGCGGATCCTGTTTTTAGGGGAGGGCCAATAAATGGGCGCTTCTGACCACCAGGCCTATTTGGATCTGCTACGGGAACTGAGCGGCTGCCTGGATCGGCTGGGCGAGCTGTCCGAGCAAAAGGCCCAAACGGTCCGCCAGGACGACCTGCTGGCCATGGATGAGGTGATGAAGCAGGAGCAGGTTTTGTCCCTCTCCCTGCGGGGGCTGGAGCAGCGGCGTGTGAAACTGCTGGCCCAGCTTGGGCTGAGCGACGTCCCCCTCGCCGATCTGCCGGGAAAATATCCGGCGGAGCTGCAGGTCGAGGCCAAGCAAACCGTGGAGACCCTTCGCCACAGCTACAAGATCTTTCGCGCCCGCGCCGACATGGCCCGGAACGCTCTGGAGCTGAATCTGCACCAAATCGAAAAGATCATCGCCGCCTCGGGCGTAGACCCCAAAACGGCCGCGGCCGGTTATGAGCCTCCGGGAGCGGAGATTCCCAAGAACATGAAAACAGACTTCCGCGCCTGACCGCGGGTATTGATAAGGAGTTATCGCTATGAGTACGATCGGAACGTTTGACGGCTTTACCGCTGCCCGCCTGGGTATCTATGCCGCCCAGCAGGGTTTGCAGGTCACCGGCAACAATATTTCCAACATCAACACCTCAGGCTATACCCGCCAGCGGCTGGACCAGGTGAGCCTCAAGACCGGCGGCGCCGATATGTACCGCTCCATGATGGATAACCACATCGGCAACGGCGCGCTGGTCACCAGCATCAACCAGATCCGGGATCCTTACCTGGACATCCGTTACCGCAACACCGCCTCCGATGTGGGCTACAGCGACACCATGCTGAGCGGCCTCAAGGGGATCGCCAGCATTCTGGACGAGGTGGCCAAGGGCGACAACAAGGACGGCCTGCTGTACGCCCAGATCAAAGACCTGGCCGACTGCCTGAGCCGTCTGGGCAGCGACCCCTGCAAGGATAACGACATCCTGGCGCGCAAATCCGCCGAGGCGCTGTGCAGTCTGTTCAACACCTACGCCGGCAAGCTGGAGACACTGTACCAGAACACCAAAACAGGCTTTAACCAGGACATCACCTCTGTGAACAAAATCCTGACCAGTATCCGCGATCTGAATGAATCCATCCGGAATGCAGAGATCTGCGGCGACAACGCCCTGGAGCTTCGGGATGAGCGCAACCGCCAGATCGACGCCCTGTCCGAGTATATGCAGATCAAGGTCGAGTACACCATGGAGGACGTAGGCGCGGGCAAGCAGGTGGAAAAGCTGACCATCTCCCTGGGCAACGCCAATCCGGACTCCAAGGTGCACACCGATGAGACGGTGCTGATAGACGGCGTTTACGGCGCACAGCTGTCCATGCCCGAGAAGAAGCCCATGCCCAATCCCAATGCCACCGACGACGGCTTCCTCTATTTGAAGAGGGTCAGGGACGCCAACGGCAATGACATTCTGGATATCGACGGCAACCCTGTGTACGAGGGCACGAACAAGCTCAGCGAAGCCGAACAGATCGACAACGACAACTACACCCTGGTGGTCTCCAGGCTGTATGACGCCAAGCACCACCAGCCCAAGGATCCCACTATTAACGAGGGCCATCCGGTGGCTCTGGATGACAACGACCTGTACGGCTCTCTCCAGGCCACCCGGGAGCTGCTCACCGAAAAGGGCGAGTTTGCCACCGCCGCCGACGTGGCTCTGGACGAGAACGCCGCCACGAAGCGGGGCATCCTCTACTATCGGAAGTCCCTGGATCTGCTGGCTCAGAAGTTTGCCGAGCAGTATAACAAGCTCAACCAGGGCTACATCTTCAACCAGAACGGCGACTACGTTGACGCCGACGGCAATGTGCTCACGCTGGCAGGCACCGACGGCGTGGAGGCCCCTGTTAACGTGAAGAGCGGCCTGACCGAACTCCAGAAGCAAAACCTCATCGCCAATGGCTTCATTCAGAAGGATATTCACGGCAACCCCGTTTTGGATAAGGACGGAAACCAAATTGCCGACATCAACAGCTGGTTGGAGGGACATGGCGGCGTGCTTGCGGAGGGCAGCGGCACGCTGTTCAGCAACCGCAACGACGGCGACAAGACCGGCGACCCCGCCGATCCCACCAACCCGATGATCAACGCCTCCAACATCTCCGTCTCCCACAGCTGGAGCACCGGCGACGTGAAGATCGTCCCCACCTGCGAGGTTCTTTTCTCCGAGGATGGAACCCCCACCCCCAACACCACCCAGGTGGAAAACGTCAACCACATGATCTCCATGATCGAGAAATCCCTGGTGTACGACCCCAAGGAGCTGGATCCCGACGCCGTGGGCAGCAAGCTGTTTGAGGGCTGCTTCAACGATATGTTCAGCAATATGTCCACCGTACAGGGCAATGACCAGCGGACCACCAATATCCAGCTCAACAACAGCTATACCACCCTGACCGATGTGGACACCAACCGGATGGGTGTGTCCGGCGTGGATCTGAACGATGAGGCCATGAATATGATCACGTTCCAGAAAGCGTATTCCGCCGCCTGCCGGCTGATGACTGTGATCGACTCGGTCTTGGATCGCCTGATCAACAACACCGGCATAACCGTATGACAATGAGGAGGTATTCATAGAATGATTCGCGCGACAACCGGCGGCGTGATGCTCAACTACCGCCGCAACCTGATGAATTCCTTTATTGGTATGAGCAACGCCCACAACACCATACTCACCCAGCGCAACTTCAATTCCTATGCCGAGGATCCCGCCTCCGCCGCCAAGGCGTTCAAGCTCCGCAAGTCCCGTATGAGCGTGGAGACCCAGTATACCATCTGCAGTGACACCTTCCACAAGTATGAGACCGCTTTCGCCAGCCTGCAGTCCATGGACGAGGTGCTGGATACCAAGAACAGCGAACACATGAAGACCCTGTCCGGCACCACCTTGACTGCGCTCAACGACCCCACCGGCGACGCCCGGGAGCAGCTCACCAAGGTGCTGGACCAGATGTCCGAGATGCTTGTGCAGAATATGAACCAGAAATACGGCGAGAACTTCATTTTCGCCGGGGCGGACGGGCACAACGTCCCCTTTGAAATCAAGAACAACCAGCTATACTACCGGGGCGTGTCCGTGGACGCGGCGGAGCCCAAGGTAGTCACCAATTTTGGCACTACGGACAAAGTCACGACTGACAACGGCGATTATATACCGGCCAGCGCCGCGACGATCAATCAAGCCGCGTTCGACGCGCTTGATCCCGCGGATCAGGGCAATTACGTTCATTACAGGGTCGTAACCGAAAGCGGGCCGGAAGACAGATATGTCCTCGAAGCTGACACCATAAGCCAAAACGACTACACCGCCGCCAAAACGGAGGCCGACAAGCTGAAATACCTGGCAAACGAAAAGTATTTCGTGGACATCGGCCTGGGCTTCCAGGAGAACGAAAACGGCCAGCTTATCGAGTCCAGCGGCTTTAACGCCTCCCTGGTGGGCATCAACTTTTTTGGCTATGGCCAGGACGAGGACGGCGACCCCAAGAACATCTACTCCATTGTCCAGAAGCTGAAGGACATCAGCGCCCGGGTTCATGACGGTGAGAATTGGACTAAGGCAGACTACGAGGAGTTCCACCACCTGACCAAAAAGCTGGAAATCGCCTCCTCCAATTTTAAGACCGAGTTCACCGACATGGCCGCCGGCACCGACAAGCTGGAAAACAATCTGGAGCTGCTGGAGACCAACTACGACAACCTGGTGGAGCAGTACGGCGATATGGAGGACGCGGATATGGTGGAGTCCATTACCTCGTTCATCTGGGCGCAGTATTGTTACAACGCCGCGCTGAAGGTGGGCAACAGCGTCCTCTCCCAAAGTTTGATGGATTATCTGAGCTGATTTCCCCGCGATTTTAATTCTCGCATGAGAAAGGAGTAGGAAATGAGATTATGTATCC
>JAIEFH010000003.1 GCA_029067025.1 Oscillospiraceae bacterium
CGTCAAGCCCGTGCTGGCCGCCATGGAGGCCGCCCGGGTGTACGGCGTCAGCCACATCACCGGCGGCGGCTTCTTTGAGAACATCCCCCGCTGTCTGCCCAAGGGGTTGACCGCGAAGATTGACAAGTCCGCCCTCCAGATCCCCCCCATCTTCTCCCTGCTCCAGAAAACCGGCAACATTCCCGAGCGGGATATGTTCAACACCTTCAACATGGGCGCCGGCATGGTCCTGGTGGTGGACAAAGAGGACGTGGTCAAAGCCGTGGCCGCCCTGGACGGCGCGGGCTGCCCCGCCCGGGTCATTGGCGAGGTGGTCCCCGGCGACGGGGGTGTGGAGCTGTTATGAGCAAAGTGAAGCGCATCGCCGTGCTGGTATCCGGCGGCGGCACCAACCTCCAAGCCCTCATCGACGCCCAGCGCCGGGGGGACATCATCAACGGGGAGATCGCCGCCGTCATCGCCTCCAAGCCCGGCGTCTACGCCCTGGAGCGGGCCAAAAAGGCCAATATCCCCGGCTATGTGGTGGCCCGGAAAGATTTCCCTGACAGCCGGGCCATGACCGTAGCCCTGGTGGACAAGCTGAAAGGGCTGAACATCGACCTGGTGGTGCTGGCCGGCTTTATGACCATTTTCACGGAGGAAATGGTCAACGCCTATCCCAACGCCATCTTGAACGTCCACCCCGCCCTCATCCCCTCCTTCTGCGGGAAGGGGTACTACGGCCTCCACGTCCACGAGAAGGTGCTGGAATACGGCGTCAAGCTGTCCGGCGCCACCGTCCACTTCGTCAGCGAGGAGTGCGACGGCGGGCCCATCGTGCTGCAAAAGGCGGTGGCGGTGGAGGAGAACGACACCCCGGAAACCCTCCAGCGCCGCATCATGGAGCAGGCGGAGTGGGTCATCCTGCCCCGGGCCGTGTCCCTGTTCTGCCAGGGGCGTTTGAAGGTGGAGGGCCGAACCGTCCGGATTTTAAAGCCGTTGAATCTATCAAAGGAGTGTCTGCAATGATCGATATGACCGAGTATTTACAGAATAACCCCTACCCCGGCCGGGGCATTATGCTGGGCCGCTCCGCCGACAACAAGTGCGCCGTCATCGCCTACTTCATCATGGGCCGCAGCGAGAACAGCCGCAACCGGGTCTTTGAGGAGACCGACGACGGCATCCGCACCCGCGCCTTCGACGAGTCCAAAATGACCGACCCCTCCCTCATCATCTACCACCCGGTGCGGCGGATGGACAACGGCATCACCATCGTCACCAACGGCGACCAGACCGACACCATCCGGGACAACATCCTGGCGGGCCACTGCTACCGCCACGCCCTGAACACCCGCACCTTCGAGCCCGACGGCCCCAACTACACCCCCCGCATCTCCGGCGTGGTGAAGCCCAACGGCTCCTACGACCTGTCCATCCTCAAGAGCCTGGACGGCGACCCCTCCTGCGCCTGCCGGTACTTTTACGAGTACGACGCCCCCAAAGCCGGCGTAGGCCACTTCATCCACACCTACGAGAGCGACGGCAATCCCCTGCCCTCCTTTGAGGGCGAGCCGAGGCGGGTGGCCATCACCGCCCCCGACGCGGAAACCCTGGCGGGCGACCTCTGGCTGGCGCTGAACGACGACAACAAGGTGTCGCTGTTCGTGCGGTATATCGACCTGGAGACTGGGGACGACGAGACGTCCATCATCAATAAGCACTGGTAAGAGACAAAAAATTCTGGGAGGTTTGAACATGACTGAGCTGGAGCTGAAATATGGCTGCAACCCCAACCAAAAGCCCGCCCGCATCTTCATGGAGAACGGCGAGCTGCCCCTGGAGGTGCTCAACGGCAAGCCGGGGTACATCAACTTCATGGACGCGCTGAACTCCTGGCAATTGGTCAAGGCCTTGAAAAAGTCCACCGGCCTGTCCGCCGCCGCCTCCTTCAAGCACGTCTCCCCCGCCGGGGCTGCCCTGGGCCTGCCTCTCAGCGACGTGGAGCGGCACATCTACTTCGCCCCCGAAGGGGAGCCCCTCAGGGGCGAGCTGTCCCCCATCGCTTGTGCGTATATTCGAGCGAGAGGCGCCGATAGGCTTTGCTCCTTCGGTGACTGGGCGGCGCTGTCCGACGTTTGCGACGCCGACACCGCCCGGTTCCTGGCCCTGGAGGTGTCCGACGGCGTGATCGCCCCCGGCTACACCGACGAGGCGCTGGAAATCCTGAAAACCAAGCGCAAGGGCGGCTATAACGTGGTGAAAATCGACCCCGATTACGCCCCCGCCACCATTGAGCGCCGGAACATCTTCGGCATCACCTTCGAGCAGGGCTATAATGATCTGGCCATCGACGAGAGGATGCTGGAAAACATCGTCACCCAAAACAAGGATCTGCCCCAGCAAGCCAAGCACGATATGCTGCTGTCCCTCATCACGCTGAAATACACCCAGTCCAACTCGGTGTGCTACGTGAAGGACGGTATGACCATTGGCGTAGGCGCGGGCCAGCAGAGCCGCATCCACTGCACCCGTCTGGCGGGCAACAAGGCGGATATCTGGTGGCTGCGCCAGCATCCGAAGGTGCTGGGCCTCCAGTTCGTGGACGGCATCCGCCGCCCCGACCGTGACAACGCCATCGACCTGTACATCTCCGACGAGCACGACGACGTGCTGGCCGAGGGCGTGTGGCAGAACACCTTCAAGGTGAAGCCCGAGGTGCTCACCGAGCAGGAGAAAAAGGACTGGATTGCCCAGCTG
>JAIEFH010000030.1 GCA_029067025.1 Oscillospiraceae bacterium
ACCGGCCACGACGGCCGGTCCTCCGGCGTCAGCTGGGCGGACAAGCACCTGCGCCGGTACACCCTCAGCGGCGACGGTTTTGCCGCCGCCCTGCTGGGCCGCTACCGGGCGGGCAGTCAGGCGGAGCTGTGGGTGGTGGACAACGCGGGCCAGCGCCGCACCCTGAGCATCAACGAGCAGGTCATGTCCATCTCCGCCGCCGGGCGGTATCTGGCGGTGCTCACCGGCGACCGGCTGGACATCTACACCGACGATCTGGAGCTGTACGACACGCTGGAGGGCACCCAGGGCGCCCGCACCGTCCTGCTCATGTCAGACGGCTCTGCCATTCTGATTTCGGCGGACAACGCCGGGTTCTATATCCCCTGAGCAGATTCCCATCACATCCCCCACGCGGACGCGTGGAAAGGAGGAGCCTATGCCATACCTGTTTGACATCCTGATTATCGCGGTGCTGGCCCTGTTCGCCTGGCGGGGCGCGGCCAAGGGGCTGATCCTGTCCCTCTGCGGGCTGGCGGCCATCCTCGTGGCCTTTTTCGCCGCCCAGTTCATCTCCGACACGTTCTGCGCCCCGGTGGGCAATATCCTGCGGCCCATCATTGTCCAGACCGTCCGGGGGGCGGAGCCGAAATCTCCGGTCAGCCAGACAGGGACGGACGGGGAGCCGTCCGCCAACCCAGGCTATACGCTGGACGAGTTGCTGGAGCAGATCCAGAAAAACGGCCTGTTTGAGGGATTTTCCGCCTTTTTGGAGGGGGACGCGGCCAAAGGCGCCATCCAGACCAGCGCCCACGCCTCCCCACTGGATGCCCTGGCTACCTACTTAGCAAAGGCCGTCGCCCGGGCGCTGCTGTTCGGCATTGTCTTTTTTGGCGGGCTGCTGGCCTGGTTCCTCCTAAGCCACGCGTTGGATCTGGCCTTCAAGCTGCCCATCCTGGCTGAAGTAAACCTGGCGGGCGGGCTGATCGTGGGCCTCATCAAGGGCGTGCTGTTCACCATCGTGCTGGTGTGGCTGGGCCAGGTGGCAGGAGTTGTACCCAATCCGCCGGAGACCCCCATCCTGTCCCTGTTTACAGTCAAAAAGCTGTGGGAGCTGCTGGGCAGCCTGCCCGCCTGAAGCTTTTCCCTGCCCGCGTGGAAATTACCACTCTAAAATTCATATCACGTTCATATTTATCTGATATGGTACTGCCAAACTGCCCGTACGGGGGCAAACGCCTCCCGACCGCGTGGAAACTTTCCCCTTGAAAGGAGCGACACCATGCATCCTACCCTTTGCACCCGCTGCAAAAAAAACGTGGCGGTGGTTTTCATAACAAAAATTGAAAACGGTGAAACCAGAAACGAGGGCCTGTGCCTGAAGTGCGCCCGGGAGCTGGGCATTAAGCCGGTGGACGACATGATGAAGAAGATGGGCATCTCCGACGAGGATCTGGAGTCCATCTCCACCGAGATGCTGTCCGCCTTCGGCGGCGCGGAGGAAGCGGACGGCCTGACCCCCCCCTCTGATGACAGTGAGAACGGCGACAGCGAGGAGGACGAGGGCCGCACCGCCACCTTCCCCTTCCTGAACAAGCTGTTCGGCGGACAGGGCTCGGACACCCCCCAGCCCTGTCTATTATACAAATCTGACGCATACGACGAATACTAACG
>JAIEFH010000300.1 GCA_029067025.1 Oscillospiraceae bacterium
GAGCGGCGGGATTTGCCCACGGCGTAGCTCTGGAACAGCTCGCCCACCTGGTAGAACAGCATGACGCCCACGGCCTCGGAGTACTCGCCCAGCACCAGCGCGCCGATGGTGGCCACGCACATGAGGAAGTTCTCGTCAAAGACCTGCCCGTGGCCGATGTTGCGGACGGCCTTCCACAGGATGTCCCAGCCGATGATAAAGTAGGGGATCAGGTACAGCGGCCACAGGGACAGGATGTACCCGGATCCGCCCGTCGCGAGCTCGTCGCCCAGCAGGGGGATATGCACCGGTACCTGGATGTTATCTGGCACCAGAAGAGACACCGCGATCAGCAGCGCCGCCGCCACAATGATGCGCGCCAGCGTCTTTTTTTGCTTCCTTGTCATAACGAACACCTCTTTCGTCGGCACAAGCTCCACTCATTCGCTTCTCCCTTCGGGAAAAGCTCATCCGTTCCGCTGCGCCTCCTCTCCCCACAAAGCCAAAGGACGGCTTTGCCGTGGGCGGGCCTATGGCCCGCTTAGGCCTGGGGCGGCTTCGCCGCCTAACGGTGGGGGCCCTGTTTTTCCATTTGATTATATAGGCTTTTCCAGCACTCCGATGCCCTCGGGCACCTTGCCCTCCACGACCTCCACCGTCACCTGGGCGGCCGAAGGCTGCCGGGCCGGTCGTTCGCCCGCAGGGCGAATGATGGCCCCAGCGGAGCCGAATGACGGTTCCAAGCCCAGGTTCAAACGCTCCAAAAATTCCCGATAGGTTTCCGGCGTGAAGGCGTGCTCATAGTGGAAGCCCACGCCCTGATATATCTTAATCATCGTCCCGTACGTCGCCCCCACCTTCCCTTGCAGGTAGGTGGGCAGGATGAGCCGCCCGCCGGGGGCGGTCACCCGCCACAGTTCCCGGACGGCGATTTCCGGCGCGTCCAGCAGGTGGAGTACGTTTCCGGCAATCACCGCGTCAAAGCTGCTGTCTGGGTCGGGCAGGGCGGTCACGTCCCGGACGGCAAATTCGATGTTGGTCAGTCCCTTCCGAGCCGCCTTTTTGCGGGCTTGCTTCAGCATGGCCTCCGACTGGTCGGTACACAGCACCGAGCCCGCCCGCTGCGCCGCCGCCAGGGAGAACTCCCCCGTCCCGGCGGCGCAGTCCAGCACCCGGGCCCCGACAGGCACCAGCTCGGCCACCCGTTTCCGGGCCGCATTGTTTACCTTGGCGTTGGTAAACTCCGCCAGGTCATACAGCCCCGCCACCTTATCCCAAAACGATTTGCTCATAACACGATCTCGCAGTCCGGCTCCACCTTACGGCAGGCCTTCACCACGTCCTTCATGATGGCGTCCACATCGTCCGCCTCGATGGTCATCTTCTGGGTGAGGAAGCTGACGGTGGCGTCGGTAACGCCGGGGAGCTTCTTGATGGCGGTTTCCATTTTAGCGGCGCAGTTGGCGCAGTCCAGGTCGATGAGCTTAAAGGTCTTTTTCATGGTAATGACTTCCTTTCTTTATTCACAAATATGATCCATGCCTTGGGCGATGATCTTGCGTACATGGTCGTCGGCCAGGGAGTAGAATACCGTCTTTCCGTCCTTGCGGAACTTTACCAGGCGGCTGTTCTTCAGCACCCGGAGCTGGTGGGACACGGCGGACTGGGTGAGCCCCAGCAGCTGGGCGATGTCGCACACGCACAGCTCCGCCTCAAACAGGGCGTACAAAATTTTGATCCGGGTGGAGTCGCCGAACACCTTGAACAGCTCCGCCAGGTCGTACAAGGTCTCGTCGTCCGGCATCTCGTCCAGCACCTGCTCCACCGCGTCCTCGTGGACGCACAGGAAGCCGCAGCGCTCGATCTCGTTGTTGTCTGTCATAGGTAAGCCCCTCTCAAAAAACAAACATATGAACATCTGCTCATATATTAGCGCGAAGTAAATGCTTTGTCAAGGGGGGCAGAAAAATTTTCCCACTCTTTTTTGAAAAAACCCTTTACAAATGGGGTAAGCTATGCTATGTTATTAACAGTAATTATTCCTATTAGCAAAAAGGTCAAAGGGGAACATCATGAACAACGTCCGACAGAGTAAAAAGAGGGACGCAATGCTTGCCCTGCTCCGGCAGACCACCTGCCATCCATCGGCGGATTGGGTCTACCGGGAGATGAAAGCGGAGTACCCCGACCTGAGTCTGGGCACCGTCTATCGGAACTTGAACCACCTGTGTGAGCGCGGGCTCATCCAGCGGGTGGGGGCGGTGAATGGCCAGGAGCGCTATGACGGGGTGGTTGCGCCCCATTCCCACTTTATTTGCAAGCGCTGCGGCGCCATTGTGGATCTGCCCGAGCACTCGCCCGGGCAGGACTACCTGAACGCCGTGGGCGTGCAATATGGATTCCAGGCGGAGGGCTGTGAGTTCATCGTCCGCGGCGTGTGCCGGGGATGCCTGGATGAACAGGCTGACGCCCAAAATTAACATTGGAGGGAAATTATCATGAAAAAATGGATCTGCCCTGTGTGTGGTTACGTCTACGAAGGCGAGAATCCCCCCGCCGAGTGCCCCGTGTGCCATGTCTCCGGCGAGAAGTTCACCGAGCAGGTGGGCGAGATGAAGCTGGCCGCCGAGCATGAGTACGGCATCTACGCCAAGACCGTGAAGAACAACCCCGACATCAGCGAGGAGGACAAGAAGTATATCTTCGAGCAGCTGATGGCCAACTTCAACGGCGAGTGCGGCGAGGTCGGTATGTACCTGTGCATGGCCCGCATCGCCCACCGTCAGGGCTATCCCGAGGTCGGCCTGTACTGGGAGAAGGCCGCCTGGGAGGAGGCCGAGCACGCCGCCAAGTTTGCCGAGATGCTGGGCGAGGATTTGGAGCCCAACATGACCGCCGACACCGCCAAGAACCTGGCCTGGCGCGTGGACTGCGAGTTCGGCGCCACCAAGGGCAAGTTTGACCTGGCCGCCTGCGCCAAGAAGAACAACCTGGACGCCATTCATGACACCGTCCACGAGATGGCGAAGGATGAGGCCCGCCACGGCCGCGCCCTGAAGGGCCTGCTGGATCGGTACTTCAAGTAATCCGAGTATACTACGATTTCCACACTTTTTGAAGGGAACGGGGAAACCCGTTCCCTTCTTTGCTTGGGATATGGAAGCGGAGAGGGACGGCACATTGGCGTGCCGCCCCTCTCCGCTTTTTTGACAAAACATAATCCTGGGCATCTCTCCCAATCACTATACATTTCTAGTTATATTATTAAGTGATAGTTATAACAATATCTAATAATATTATATCTTGTGCTGTTATGCCAAGCTATAATTGATTATAGATTGAGAGGTATAGTGATATGAAAAGTGAACCCTTAAAAATAAAGCGGCGCGGCGAGGACGGGCACAAGGTCATTACCGTGCGGATTCGGGAGGATACCCTGGATGCTTTGGACAAAATCGCGGCGGAAACAAACCGCTCACGCAATGAGCTGATCAACATCATTCTGAGCCACGGAGTTCAAAACCTGGAGATTGAGTAGCGGACAGGAAGAAAACCATGGTTTTGGGGAATGGGGCAGGGGAACCGAGCCTGCGGCGATTACACCGGTATGGTCAAAAATGTGCGCAGCGCGTCGCCCATGTCCGCGAACAGAGCCCCCGCCGGGGGGAAGAAGGTAAACCACACGATGAGCACACCCAGCACAGCGGTGAGGACAAGGGTGGCTTTGTCCGTCCCCGGCCACTCGCACAGCGGCCACAGCACCCGGGGCAACAGAAAGCCCACCGCCATCAGGACGAAGTACAGCGCCAGATCCACATACAGGCTCTCCCCCCGCAGGGACACGTGGTAGAGGTACCCGATGCCCAGCATCATGGCGCAGACCGCCAGCGTGCTCAGCAGCCAGGGCGTGCGCCCGATCCCCTTGTCGCCCCGGGTGATCAGCAGAGACGTCCCCAGCAGGGGGAAGTAGAGGATCTTGACGTGTTCCCATATGCTCTCCCTCGCCGGGGAGACCAGGGCCGTCACTGGGTTGGGGAACCAGTGGAACAGGAAGTGGAGCAGTACTCCGGCCGCCGCCGCAATCAGATAGTAGAAGATCAGTTTTTTGGTTGATTTTTCCATAAACACACCTCGCTTTTTGATACAAGGTATGAAGAAGACGGGGCAGACTATGTTTAAAGCAAATGGGATTTTTTTGCGTGTTTTGTCGAAATTTGTCCAAATATGACCTGCGGCCCCCAAATTTACCGGAATAAAATCGGGAGCGCCTTTCGAACAACGAAAGCAATCTGCCGCTCTGCCAACCCCGCCTGACTTTGCCACGGTGAAAATCCGTCCCGCCCGCCCATATTAAACAGGCGGACATCCGCAAGTTTCAAGAAGGCGGTTTATCAGTGCATTTCCGCCCCATCGGGGCGGAAATGTGAACAGTAAGCCGCCAATCTCCAAGAAGGCGGTGAATGGATTTGAATGAAGAAGCCAGACCATTTATGGGAGCGGCGGTCCTGCGGGGGCTGGGGCTGCTGCTGGCGGCGATGCTGACCATGTGGGCCACGACGACCGCGGTGTTTGCCAGCGCGCCCACAGTGATCCCGGTGGGCAGGGCCGTGGGCATCAAGCTCTTTTCCGACGGCGTGGTGGTGGTGGGCACCTCCGACATCACCACCGAGGACGGCAATGTGAACCCCGCCAAGGCCTGCGGGCTGAAAGAGGGGGACATCATCACCCACATCAACGCCACGGAGGTGGACACCATCGAGGAAGTGTCCGCCCTGCTCCAGGAGCTGGAGGGCGAGACCATGAGCATTCGGGCCATCCGGAACGACAAGCAGGTGCAGCTCACCGCCACGGCGGCGCTGTGCTCCGCTGACGGAGCCTATAAGCTGGGTGCCTGGATCCGGGACTCCATGGCGGGCATCGGCACGGTGACCTTCTATTGCCCGGACACCGGGGCCTTTGGGGCCCTGGGCCATGGCATCAATGACGCGGACACGGCGCTGCTCATGCCGCTGGAGAGCGGATCCATCCTGCCCGCCACTGTGGCGGGGGTGGAGAAGGGCAAGTCGGGGGATCCGGGACAGCTTCAGGGGGTGTTTGACACCTCGTCCACCTTGGGCCTGCTCAGCGCCAATACCGACGGCGGCGTGTTCGGCATGATGGCGGACAGCGGCTGGGTGGAGGGCACGCCGGTGGAGGTGGCCCAGCGGGATGAGGTAAAGCCCGGGGAGGCGTCCATCCTCTGCAACATCTCCGGTGACCGGGTGGATCAATATACCATTGAGATTTCCAAAGTATTCCCCGAGCGGGCAGACGACTGCCGGGACTATCTCATCAAGGTCACCGACCAGCGCCTGCTGGACGCCACCGGCGGCATTGTCCAGGGGATGAGCGGCAGCCCCATTCTGCAAAACGGAAAGATCGTGGGGGCGGTGACCCACGTCCTGGTGGATGACCCCACCAGCGGCTACGGCATCTATGTGGGCCGGATGCTCCGGCAGTGCCAGGACTGACGGGAATTTCCAATTTTCGCGGGGCCGCGGCCCAGCCCGGTTCGTGAATTCGACAAGGGGTGTCGAAGAAAACTTTGATAAAAAGTGGAAAACTTCCTTGCCATCTGGGGGAATCTGTGGTATTTTAAGGATACACCAAATTTTGGTAAAACTGGAAATAAAACCTCGGGTCACGAACCGGAAAGGAACATGAACATGAGTGATAAGAAAAGGATCATCCTGGCGGACGCTTCGGAGGAGTTCCGTCAAATGCTGGCTGATTTGATTAGAGAGGAGACCGACCTGTCCGTGTGCGCCCAGACGGGCAGCGGGGAAGAACTGCTGGATCTGATTGCCCGGCACAGGCCGGACATTGTGGTGATGGATCTGATGCTGGCGGACAAGGATGGGCTGGAGGTGCTGGATGAGCTGGGAGAGAACCGGCCGAAGATTCTGGTGCTGTCCGCCTTCGGCGGGCCGGCGCTGGCGGCGCAGATTTCCCAAAAGGGCGGGAATTACTGTATGCTCAAGCCCTGCCGGGCCCAGTCGGTGATCGAGCGGGCGCGGCTGCTCACCAGCGACCAGGTGGAGGAGCCGCTCCAGGGGGAGAACGGCGTCCGGGATCTGGAGCGGCAGGTCACCGCCATCATCCACGAGATCGGCGTGCCCGCCCATATCAAGGGTTACCAGTATCTGCGGGAGGCCATTGGTCTGGCTGTGGCGGATATGGAGGTCATCAATGCGGTGACCAAGGTATTGTACCCGGCGGTGGCCAAGAAATTCGGCACCACCGCCAGCCGGGTGGAGCGGGCTATCCGCCATGCCATCGAGGTGGCCTGGGACCGGGGCGACCTGGAGACGCTGCAAAAGTATTTCGGCTACACCGTATCCAACGCCAAGGGCAAGCCCACCAACAGCGAGTTTATCGCCATGATCGCCGACCGCATCTCCCTGGACAGGGATCCCGAGACGGCCAGGGCCGCGAAGCGGGCCGTATAATGAATCAAGCGCCGCCCCATCGGGGCGGCGCTTGGTTGATTTTTAGAGTTTACGCGTTTGAGCTGTTGATGTACTCCTCCTGCTCGGGGGTGAGCTTGTCGATGGTCAGGCCCAGAGCGGCCAGCTTGGCCCAGCCGATCTGGTCGTCGATTTCGGCGGGGATGTCGTAGAGCTTCCGCTCCAGCTCTCCTTTGTGCTTGGCCACCCACTCGGCGGCCAGGGCCTGGACGGAGAAGGACATATCCATGATCTCCGCCGGGTGGCCGTTGCCCCCCGCCAGATTGACCAGACGGCCTTCCGCCAGCACGTTGAGCACCTTGCCGTCGGCCAGCTTGTAGCCGGTGATGCCCTCCCGCTGCTCCCACTTGTCCACAGCGTTGTCCTCCAGCCACTTCACGTTGACCTCGCAGTCGAAGTGGCCCGCGTTGGACAGCAGGGCGTTGGGCTTCATGGCGGCGAAGTGGGCGGGGGTGATGACGTCCTTACAGCCGGTGACGGTGACAAACACGTCCCCCAGGGGGGCGGCGTCCGCCATGGTCATCACCCGGTAGCCGTTCATGGTGGCGTCCAGCGCTTTGAAGGGGTCGATCTCGGTGACGATGACATCCGCGCCCATGCCCGCGGCCCGCAGGGCCACGCCCGCGCCGCACCAGCCGTAGCCGGCCACCACCACGGTCTTGCCCGCCACTACCAGGTTGGTCATGTGCATGATGGCGTCCCACACGGACTGGCCGGTGCCGTACTTGTTGTCGTAGTAGTGCTTGGCCTTGGCGTCGTTCACCGCCATCATGGGGCAGGGCAGGGTGCCCTCCCGTTCCCGGGCCTTGAGGCGCAGAATGCCGGTGGTGGTCTCCTCGCAGCCGCCCATGAGGCAGTCGGCGTACTGGGCGCACTTGCCGGCCAGCAGGTTGACCAGGTCGCCGCCATCGTCGATGATGACGTGGGGGTGGCACTTCAGGGTCTCCACCAGATGGGCCTCGTACTCCTCGGGGGTGGAGCCATGCCAGGCGAACACATTGACGCCCCGGGCGGCCACGGCGGCGGCCACGTCGTCCTGGGTGGACAGGGGGTTGGAGCCGGTGAGGTAGACGTCGGCACCGCCGGCCTTGACGACCAGGGCCAGGTTGGCGGTCTTGGCCTCCAGGTGGACGGAGACGGCCACGCGCAGGCCAGCAAAGGGCTGCTCTTTTTCAAAACGGGCCTCGATCTGGGACAGGGCGGGCATGAAGTTGCGCACCCAGTCGATCTTGCGGTGGCCGGAGGGGGCCAGCGCGGGGTCGCGGATGATGCTCATGTGAATCATTCCTTTTCTGTGGGATTTTGTAAGTTTAGTATAGCACGGGGCAGGGTGCTTTGCAAGCAAACGTGCAGGCAACACAGGACCTTCTTAATTGGATCAGGGCCGGGCAAGGGTTTAAGCAATGGAAAAATCCTCAGATTTGATATTAGTGGAATAGGTGGCTTTGACTGCGGTGAACTTGAGTACATAGTCAACAGGAACTTCTGTCGGGACATACAGTCCATCTGCATCAGCAGCCGCCAGCACTTCCAATGCACCGGTTAAAAGCACGAGTTTCTGAAAGCTTTTGTGATAAAAATACAGGAGCGCATTCGGACGACTTTTGAATAGCTCAACTGTAGCTGACGATACACAGGTTGAAAGCCAAAACTCTTTGATGCCATTCCGTTTCATCAGGGTCAGCTTTGCCCGCATAACAGAGTCAATTCCACCATCCTCGTCTTCATAGGCAATCATGCTGGAGACCGATTTGTCAATTATTCTTCCAATCGTCTTTTCCGGGTTCCTCATTGATTTCAGAGCCTCCATGCAGATCGGAATTATTTCACACCTCGACTCAGTGCTTCTCCGCCAGCAGCTCGGCCCGGACGTCCCACAGCTTCTGGGACAGGTCCACGTAGTAGTTGTGGGGGTACTCGAAGCGCTTCACCTCGTCCCACAGGCTGTCCACCTCCCGGGTGCAGTGGGCCCGGGATTCCTGGATGGTGGGCACCTGGTACACCAGCCTGCCGTCTTTGAAAATGGGCACCAGCAGGGAGCGGACGGTGTAATCGGTGACGGTTTTGCGCTTCCAGGTGGCCTCCGGGTCGAACAGCTCCAAAGGCTGGGTAAAGTCAGGCTCCTCGTCGTGGACGCAGATATAGTCGGCAATGGCCTTGCCGGTGGCGTTTTCAAAGAGACGGTACACCTTTTTGAAGTGGGGGATGGTGACCTTTCCGGCGTTCTCGCTGATTTTGATCTTGGGGGTGACGGTGCCGTCATCCTCCTCGATGGCGGCCAGCTTGTACACCCCGCCGAACACCGGCTCGCTCTTGGAGGTGATGAGCCGCTCGCCCACGCCGAAGGCGTCGATGCGGGCCCCCTGGGTGATGAGGTCCCGGATGATATACTCGTCCAGGGAGTTGGAGGCCACGATCTTGATGCCGGGCAGGCCCGCGTTGTCCAGCATGGCCCGGGCCTTTTTGGACAGGTAGGTCAGATCGCCTGAGTCGATGCGGATGCCGCCGCTGGTGATGCCCAGCTCCCGGAACACACGGATGGCGTTGGGCACGCCGGAGTGGAGGACGTTGTAGGTGTCCACCAGCAGGGTGGCGGCGGTGGGGTAGACCTGGCAGTAGGTCTTAAAGGCGGTGTACTCGTCGGGGAACATCTGCACCCAGGAGTGGGCCATGGTGCCGGTGGCGGGGGTGCCGAACATCTCGTCCGCCATGGCGCAGGCGGTGCCCCCCGCCCCGGCGATGTAGCTGGCCCGGGCGCCCAGCAGGGCGCCATCCGACCCCTGGGCCCGGCGGGAGCCAAACTCGGACACCGGGCGGCCCCCGGCAGCCCGGACGATGCGGTTGGACTTGGTGGCGATGAGGGACTGGTGGTTCAGGGCCAGCAGCAGGTAGGTCTCGATGAACTGGGCCTCAATGGCCGGGGCGCGGACGGTGAGAATGGGCTCCCGGGGGAAGATGGGCGTGCCCTCGGGGACGGCCCAGATGTCGCCGGTGAAGCGGAAGTCCCGCAGATAGTCCAGGAATTCGGGGGAGAAACAGCCCTTCCCCCGGAGGTATTCGATGTCCTCCTCGTCAAAGCGGAGGTTCTGGATGTATTGGATGACCTGCTCCAGCCCGGCGGCGATGGCGAAGCCGCCCCCGTCGGGGACGTTGCGGAAGAACACGTCGAAGTAGCAGACGCGGTCTTTCAGACCGGTCTGGAAATAGCCGTTGCCCATGGTCAGCTCGTAGAAGTCGAAGAGCATGGTGTAGTTGACGTCATGTTTCATTTGGAGAGTCCCTCCCTGTCGTTATTGAGACCCATTATAAGCTGGCTTGACAGCAATTGCAATGCCAAAATTGTCAGGCGGCCCCAACAGAGGCCGCCTGACAATTTTTTAGCCGCGGGTAAAGGGCGCCATGTCCAAACGGATGAAGTAATCCCGGCCATGGCGGCACACCGGGCACACCTGGGGCGCCAGGGACGCCTTGATGATTTCGCCGCAGTTGAGGCACATCCACAGGGTCTCCCCGTCGCTGTTGAACAGCTTTTCCTGCTCCAGCAGGTCGGCAAACAGGCCGAAGCGGTCGCCGTGGGTCTTTTCGATCTGAGCGATGAGCTCGAACTGCCCGCCGATCAGGTCAAAGCCCTCCTTGTGGGCGATCTCCGCGAAGGCGGCGTAGTCGTGCTCGAACTCCTGGTACTCGTTGTGCCGGGCGGCTTTTAAGAGGTCGATGGTCTTGTCGGACAAGTCGATGGGGTAGTTGCCGTCGATGGTGATGTTCTGCCCCGCGGAGGGCAGCAGCAGGTCATAGAACACCTTGGCGTGGGCAAGCTCCTGGTTCGCGGTGAACTCAAACACCCGGGCCACCACCTCCAGCTTCTCCTTTCGGGCGGCGGAGGCGGCGATGGTGTAGCGGTTGCGTGCCTGACTCTCCCCGGCAAAGGAGCGCATCAGGTTTTCCCGGGTGCGGCTCTCCATAAAGTCCACGCTGCCCTTGTGGTAGTTTTGATAGACGTTTGGCATATGATTCCCTCCAA
Organism: Oscillospiraceae bacterium; assembly: GCA_029067025.1. Taxonomy (GTDB): domain Bacteria; phylum Bacillota; class Clostridia; order Oscillospirales; family Oscillospiraceae; genus Enterenecus. The sequence goes on from JAIEFH010000300.1 coordinate 10,507, forward strand.
TGTATTGATGGGGACAGTATGCCCGGTTTGACGAAAAATTTGCATTGGAAATTTGCGCCTGTCACTCTCGCGGGCCGGGGGGAATACACTGGATTGATGACGAGAGGGCCGGCCGGACGGCCCGGACAGGAGGATTATCATGCTGCGGGCAAAAAACATCTGGGTGGTGGGGGGAGATCCCCGGCAGGCGGCGTTGGCAGCCCTTTTGGCCGACGACGGCCACAGTGTACATACCTACGCCCTGGATCAGGGCGAGGGGATGAAGTGTGAGCCGTCCATGGCCGGGGCGGATCGGGCGGACTGTGTGGTGCTGCCCCTCCCGGCGATGGGGGCGGACGGAAAGCTGAACGCCCCTCTGGCCGCCGAACGTCATGAATTGAAAGAGGTATTGGACGCCCTGCGTCCCGGGCAGTTGGTCTGCGCCGGGATGGTGGGGAAGAGCTTGAAGAAAATGGCCGAGGAGCGCAGTCTGGCGCTCCGGGACTATTTCGCCCGGGAGGAGCTGGCGGTACTTAACGCCATCCCCACCGCCGAGGGCGCCATCCAGATCGCCATGGAGGAGCTGCCCATCACCCTCCACGACGCTCGGGTACTGGTTGTGGGCTTCGGGCGGCTGGGCAGGGCGCTGGCCCCCCGGCTGCGCTCGCTGGGCGCCCGGGTGTGGGTGTCCGCCCGGCGGTACGAGCAGCGGGCCGCCGCCGAGAGCATGGGCCTGGGCAGCGAGGGCGTTGACCGCCTGCCCGACTGGCTGTGCAGCTACGACCTGGTGTTCAACACGGTGCCCGCCCCGGTGCTGGGGGTGGAGGAGCTGGCGGCGCTGAAAGAGGGCGCGCTGGTCATCGACCTGGCCTCCCGCCCGGGCGGGGTGGACATGGACGCCGCCGCCGCTTTGGGCGTGCGGGTAATCTGGGCGCTGTCCCTGCCGGGGAAGGTGGCCCCCGTCACCTCGGGGCGGTACATCAAGGACACCGTTTATCATATCATGGAGGAATTAAACCTGTGAACATAGAAGAGTTGAGAGTGGGCTTCGCCTTTTGCGGGTCCTTTTGCACCATGTCCAAGGCGCTGGACGCTTTGGAGCAGACGGCGGCGCGGTTTGGGCCGGTGACCCCCATCGTGTCCGAGACGGTGGCGGCCACCGATACCCGGTTCGGGAAGGCCCACGATTTCATGCGGGAGATGGAGCGCCTGTGTGACCGCCGGGTGATCGACACCGTGGCCGGGGCGGAGCCGATAGGCCCGAAGGGGCTGTTAGATGTGCTGGTGATCTGCCCCTGCACGGGCAACACCCTGGCCAAGCTGGCCCACGGGGTGACGGACAGCTCGGTGACTATGGCGGCAAAGGCCCATTTGCGCAATGGAAAGCCCCTGGTGTTGGCGCTGGCCACCAACGACGGCCTGGCCGGATCGGCCCCCAACTTGGGGACCATGCTGAGCCGGAAAAATGTGTACTTTGTCCCCTTTGGCCAGGACGACTGGGCGGGTAAGCCCACCTCCCTGGTGGCCGACTTCTCCCTGGTGCCCGCGACGGTGGAGGCCGCCTGCCGGGGCGAGCAGATTCAGCCAGTGCTGCTAGCGTGACGATAGCCGCATAGGGGCAAAACCTATAGGGGGGGTGAAGCTATGCTGACCATTCACAAGACGGTGGACGGCAAAATGACCCAGCTGGACGCCGTGGAGGACGGCTGCTGGGTGGATCTGGTCAACCCCGGCGAGGATGAGCTGAAAACCGTGTCCGACGCCCTGTCGGTGGAGCCGGCCCTCCTCCGGGCCGCCTTGGACGAGGAGGAGATGTCCCGCATTGACAGCGAGGACGGAAACACCCTCATCATCGTGGACACCCCCGCCATGGAGCGGGACGACACCGGCGTGGTGTATTCCACCCTGCCCATGGGCATCATCGTCACGGATCAGCACATCATCACCGTGTGCCTGAAGGAGACGTCGGTGGCGCGCGACCTGCGGGCGGGGATCGTCAAGGACGTGCGCACCGAGCAGCGCACCCGGTTCATCCTCAACATACTCCTGCTGGTGGCCAAACGGTACTTAAACTACCTGAAGCAAATCGACAAGACCTACACCAGCATGGAGCGGCAGCTGTACAAGTCCCAGCGGAACCGTGAGCTGATCCAGCTGCTGGATCTGGAGAAGTCGCTGGTCTACTTCAACACCTCGCTGAAGGCCAACGAGGTGACGCTGGAGAAAATCCTGCGCGGGCGTATCGTCACCCTCTACGAGGAGGATCACGACCTGCTGGAGGATGTGCTCATCGAGGTGCGCCAGGCCATTGAGATGGCCCAGATTTACTCCGACATCATCTCGGGCATGATGGATGCCTTCGCCTCCGTCATCTCCAACAACCTGAACGTCATCATGAAGGTGCTCACCTCCATCACCATCCTCATGACGGTGCCCAACATCGTGTTCGGGTTTTACGGGATGAATGTGAGTGTGCTGCCCTTTGCCGGGAGCTTCTGGCCGCCGCTGGCCGTCTCCGCCGTCATCATCGTGGTGGCGGGGGTCATTTTGAAGAAAAAAGATCTGTTTTAAGAGGACCCCCGAATCCAGCCACAGGCTGGATCCGGGGGTCGCTTTCTCCCACATATATATCGCTCATGACACGTTTCTCTTTTCATCCGTTTCAACGTTCTGTCTGCTCTGTCATAATCCCCCAGCGGATTCCAAACTGATCGACAAAAACGACCCGGCAGGAGCTGTATGGGGTGGCTTCCATTGGATAGATTGTCTGGCTCCCTTCTTTCATGATCTCATATGCTTGCTGTACTTCCTCTTTCGTATCGCACATGACGGTGAGAAAATTGGAATAACACGTTTGAAACGGAATATCCACATGGTCGCTCATAATAATCCTTTGACTGCCCAATACCAGTTCCGAATGGTAAATATAGTCCTTTTGATTTTCTTTCAGAAGGGGATTATATGCGGGGTCATCTGCTTCCCGATAGGTAATGAGACAGCTGATCTTCCCATGAAACGCCTTTTCGTACATATGAATCGCCTCTCGACAATTTCCGCCAAAATTCAATGTAGGCACGATGTTCATTTGACTTCATCTCCATATCATATTGCTGCAACGAAAAAGGGGCCGCGATGCTTACTTCCTCCACCGCTTGAGCATGGGGAAGAACTGGTGCATCTGGGCCTTGGCCTGCTCCTCGGTCATGCCGGGGTTGCCCTGGGCCATCATGGGGGCGCAGAAGTCGATCATCTCCTCCATGGTCATCTCCCCCGCGAACTGGCCGCCCTTGTAGCAGTAGCCGCAGTAGTCGGGGTTTTGGGAGCCGTCCGCCTCAGTGCCCAGCTCCACGCCGGGGGTCAAGGGCATCCCGCAGGACTGGCAGAACTTCATGTCTTTGTAGTTTTCCATAGTTGGAACCTCCTCTGTTTTGGATGGTTCCATGGTAGCATCCGGAACCTGACAAGGTATGTCAGGTTTCTCTGAATGGGCCCGGAAAATTTCCTGTCCCAACGCGGCCAGCCGCCGCCGCAGGAGATCGGGTGAGAGCACCTCCACCCCCGCGCCGAAGCTGAGCAGATAGCCGTACAGCCACTGGTCCTCGGGAAACATCGCCTCCACCAGCAGCGAGCCGTCTTCTTGGTGGGTAACGCAGCCCTGGTCGAACTCGTCGTACACCCGGTAGGCCATGCAAGGCGCGAAGCGCAGCTTGACCTCCACCCGAAACAGGGGTGGGATGTCGCCGGAGAAGTCGATGTCCGGCGGGGTCAGGCGGCGGTGGAACACCTCCCCGGTGAATGCCGGGGACAGGATGCGGGACAGCCGGAAGGTGCGGTAGTCCTCCCGCTCCAGGTCAAAGGCCTGAAGATACCACGCCTGGCCCTTGAACACCAGCCGGGCGGGGAGCACCTTCCGCGAGCGGGTGGAACCGTAAGAGCTGGCGTAGTCAAAGGCCAGGGTCTGCCGCTCCAGCACGGCCTGCTTGAGAAGCTGGAATTTCCCATCGTCCGCCGCCCCCGCTTCCCCCCAGCGGGACAGATTCACCTGGAGCCAGTCCGCCTGGTTCCGGCGGAACAGGGCGGACAGCTTAGTCAGTGCCTGCGCCCCCTCCTGGCCGGGGAGGCTTTGCAGGGCGGTGAGAAGCTGCCGCTGCTCCTCGTCGGTGAAGGCGGCCCGGTCTAAGACGTAGCCGGGAAGCAATGCCACGCCGCCCCCGGCCCCCTGGGTGGTGTATACCGGCACCCCGGCGGCGGACAGGGCGTCCACATCCCGCAGCACGGTGCGGGGGGACACCTCCAGCTTTTCGGCCAGCTCCCCGGCGGTCATGCGGCCCCGCTCCAGCAGGAGATAGACCATCTGGAATTGACGGCCCACGGACATAGGACAGCCCCCCCTCTCTTTTTCCTATTCTACCATATCAAAAGCAGAAGGGGAAGCCCCGGATGGGACTTCCCCTGTGTTTTGCATCGTTAATCTAGCTCAAACTGTCCGATATACAGTTGATAATACCGTCCCTGCTCCTCGATGAGCTGGGCATGGCTGCCCTTTTCGATGATTTCGCCGTGCTCGATGACCACGATGCAGTCGGCGTTGCGCACGGTGGACAGCCGGTGGGCGATGACGAATACGGTGCGCCCCTCCATCAGCGCGTCCATGCCCTGCTGGATGTGCTGTTCGGTGCGGGTATCGATGGAAGAGGTGGCCTCGTCCAGCACCATGATGGGCGGGTCCTTGACGGCGGCCCGGGCGATGGACAAAAGCTGCCGCTGACCTTGGGAGAGGTTGGCCCCGTCCCCGGTGAGCAGGGTCTGGTAGCCTTCGGGCAGGCGGCGGATGAAGCCGTCGGCGTTGGCGGTCTTGGCGGCCTGGACGCACTCCTCGTCGGTGGCGTCCAGCCGGCCGTAGCGGATGTTGTCCATGACGGTGCCGGTGAACAGGTGGGTGTCTTGGAGCACCGCGCCCTGGCTCAGACGGAGGGAGTCCTTGTCAATGTCCCGCACGTCGATGCCGTCGCAGGTGATGATGCCGCCCTGGATCTCATAGAAGCGGTTGATGAGGTTGGTAACGGTGGTCTTGCCCGCGCCGGTGGAGCCCACAAAGGCGATCTTCTGGCCCGGGTCGGCGTACACCGACATTTTTTTCAGCACCGGCTTGCCCTCCACATAGGAGAAGTCCACCTGGCTCAGACGCACCGCGCCCCGCAGCTCGTTATAGCAGTACTCCTCGCCGGGGACGTTGCGCACTGCGCCCCGGATCAGGTGCAGGCCCATCTCCCCGTCGGGGCCGGGGTACTTCCACGCCCAGCCGTGGCCGGCCAGGGACGTGAAGTCCCGAACCTCGGTGAGGGTGCCGTCCGGGGCCAGCTCCACCCAGAGCCCCTCCGGGGAGTCCTCGCCGGGGGGCAGGAGCTTCAGACCGCTTCCATCCCGGACGGCCTGGCCCAGTTCTGTGAGGGTTTCGCCGTCCGCCGCCACAAGCACCGGCACCAGGGCCATGCCGCTGTTCCGGGGCACCTTCCACGCCCAGGCCCGGGGGCGGCCCTGGCCAGAGAACCTGGACAGGGAGCCGTTGGCGTCCTTGTCCACGGGGACTAACGTGACCTTGCCCTGATTGACCTCGGGCTGGGCATCCATCACGGCGAAGATGCGCTCCGCGCCCGCCATGGCGGACAGCAGGGAGTTCATCTGCATAGAGATCTGGTTGACGGGCTGGGTGACCTGGCGGTTGTAGTCCAGGTAAACCTTCAGGGAGCCCAGGGTGAAGCCGGTGTTCACCCCGCTGCTCATGGCCAGCGCGGCCCCCAGCACGGCGGTGACGGCGTAGCCCACGTTGGTCAGGTTGCCGGCGATGGGCATGATGGCGGAGGAGTAGAACCCCGCCTGGCTGGCGGCGGCACGGTACTCCTCGTTCAGCGTCTGGAACTGGGCCTTGGCCTGCTCCTCGTGGTTGAAGGCCTTGACCACCTTCATCCCCTCGATCATCTCCTGGATGTTGCCGTTCACCGCGCCCAGAGCACCCTGCTGCCGGGCAAAGAACTTCCGGCTGCGCTTGCCGAACACGGTGAACACCGCCGTCACGCCGCCCAGCATCACGACGGAGGCCAGGAACAGCAGGGGGGACAGGGAGATCATCATGGCCACTACGCCCACGAAGGTGATGACGCTGGAGATCAGCTGCACCACCGACTGCTCCAGGGCCATCTGCACGTTGTCGGCATCGTTGGTGAAGCGGCTCATGAGTTCGCCGTGGGTGTGGGCGTCGAAGTAGCTCAGGGGGAGCTGCTGAAGCTTGTCGAACAGGTCCTTTCTCATCCGGTTGCAGCCCTTCTGGGCCAGCTGGGCCATGAGGTTGGCCTGGACGTAGGAGCACGCCGCCGCGCACAGGTAGACGCCCGCCAGCTTGAGACAGGCGGTGACCAGTTCGGGCAGACGGGTCTGCCCCGACGCCAGGGCCAGGGTGAGGCCGTCGAAGATGGGCTTCTGCAGGTAGGTGGCCGCTACGCCCAGCAGGGCGGAGGCCACCACGCACAGCAGGGCCGCGATAAGCATGAGGGGCCGGTCTACGATATACTTCACCGTGCGCGCCAGGGTGCGCTTCAGGTTTTGGGGCTTGCCAAAGCCGCCCCGGGGGCCGCCCGGTCCGCCGGGACCAGGGCCGTGGGGGCCTTTGGGTCCTCTGTGTTCAGCCATTCTCGCCGCCCCCTTCCTGCTGGGAATCGTAGATTTCTTTGTAGATCTTGCTTGTGGCCATCAGCTCGTCGTGGGTGCCCGTGGCAGACACCGTGCCCTCGTCCAGCACCACGATCTTGTCGGCGTACTGCACCGAGCTGATGCGCTGGGCGATGATGATGACGGTGGTGCCCTTCAGGTTTTGCCGGAAGGACTCCCGGATGCGCCCCTCGGTGGCGGAGTCCACGGCGGAGGTGGAGTCGTCCAGGATGAGCACGGCGGGCTTGCGCACCATGGCCCGGGCAATACACAGCCGCTGCTTCTGCCCGCCGGACACGTTGACGCCCCCTTGCTCCAGGTAGGTGTCAAACCCCTCGGGGAAGGACATGATAAAGTCGTATGCCTGGGCGTCCTTTGCCGCCTGGATCAGTTCCTCCTCGGCGGCGTTCTCGTTGCCCCAGAGCAGGTTTTCCCGGATGGTGCCGGAGAACAGCACGTTGTTTTGCAGCACCATGCCGATGCGGTTTCGCAGGCCGTCCAGGGAGTAGTCCCGTACGTCCAGCCCGTCCACCAGCACTTTGCCCCGGTGAACGTCATAGAACCGGGGGATCAGGTTTACCAGGGACGACTTGCCCGTGCCCGTGCCGCCCACAATGGCGACGAACTCGCCGGGTTTGATGTCCAGGTTGATGCTGTGCAGCACGTCCTCCCCCGCGCCCTCGGTCTGGTAGCGGAAGGACACGTCCCGGAACTCCACCCGGCCCTGGGGGGTGGGCAGCTCACGCTCGCCGCCGCCGGTGATGTCGGGCTGGGCGTCGAGCACCTCAAATATGCGGCGGGTGGACGCCTGGGCCTGGGTGTACTGGAGGATGGCCATGCCGACGAACATGACGGACATGAGGATCTGCATGATGTAGCCCAGCACGGTCTGGAGGTAGCCCACGTCCAGCTCCAAACCCAGCACCATGTTGCCGCCGAAGTAGAGCACCAGCACGGTGGCGGAGGCCATGCAGATCATCATCACCGGCTGCATGGCCACCACCCGCAGCACGGCCCGCAGGCCGGCGGCGGTGAAGCCGTTGTTGGCGTCCATGAACTTCTCCCGCTCCCGGTCCTCCCGGACGTAGGACTTCACCACCCGCACGGCGATGAGGTTTTCCTGCACCGTCTCGTTGAGGTGGTCCAGGGCCTTCTGCATTTTCTCAAACAGCGGCATACAGATGCGCATAATGGTCAGCAGTGCCGCCGCCATGACGGGCATGATGACCAGCACCACCAGGGCCAGCTTGGGGCTGATGGTCAGGGTGAGGGCGACGCTGGCGATGAGCATGGTGGCCGCCCGGATGAGGATGCGCAGGCAGATCATGGCCATGTTCTGAACCTTGGTCACGTCGTTGGTCATCCGGGTGATGAGGGAGGAGGAGGAGAACCGGTCGATGTCGGCAAAGGAGAAGGAGGAGATCTTCTCAAACTCCGCCCGGCGCAGGTTGGCCCCCAGGCCCTGGGCGGCGTTGGTGGCGCATTTGGCCGCCATTCCCCCGGCTATGGTCGCAACGAGCGCGACCACTACCATCAGCGCCCCCGAGCGCCAGATGGGGGCCATGTCCTCTTTTAAAATGCCCTGGTTGATGATTTGGGCCATGAGCAGGGGGATGGTGAGCTCGCAGCCGGTCTCCACCACCACCAGCAGGGGGGAGGCCACGGCGTATTTCTCATAGCCCTTCAGGTAAGACGCGATTCGTCTCAGCATGGGTCACACTTCCTTTCAAGGGGTTCCGGCGGCGGGGGCGGCGGGCAGTGCTCGTCCTCCCGGTCTCCGCCGATCTGGTAGAGATTGTCCAGCATACGCCGGTGGAACTCCTGTACCTGTTCCCGCTCTTCGGGGGTGAAGCCCCGGTACATGGCATCGTCCACCTGCTGGAAGGCCCGCATACCCGAGTCCAAGGCGTCCCGGCCCTTCCGGGTGATGGAGATGCGGTTGCGGCGGGAGTCCTTCTCGTCGGTGCGGCGGGCCACGTAGCCCTGCCGTTCCAGGCATTTCAGCGACGCGGCAATGGTGGGCGGGGCGATGTGGAGCCGGTCGGCCAGCTCTTTTTGCGTAGGGGCCTGGGCTGGGTCGTCCGGGTATTGGGACAGCTCCACCAGCAGCCGGGGGGAGCCGATGTCCCGCAGGCCCTGTTTCGCCAGGGCTGCCGTGCAGGCGTTGTGATGGGCCCGGAGCACTTGGTGGAGTACCATGCCTGGGCGTTCGTCCATAGGAATACCTCCTAATCGTTCGTGGGCTAATCATTCGTGCGCTCACTATTTTACTCGCCAGGGCTGAAATGTCAAGAGGGGGTGTGTGAAAATTTTGTTAACTGTGGGGGCGCGTACCGATCGGGAAAAGTTCTGCCGCGCTGCGTGGGCGCGTACCCGGAAGAGGGAGCACCGATGCTCCACACGGGTTAGCCCCGTCGGCTCACCAAGGGTGTTCGCCTCAGGGGCAACTCGCCCGCGCTCCGCAGTCGGTACTCCCTCCCCCGGGTTAAATAAAGGGAGGAAAAATTAAGGCCCGGCGCTTCCGCGCCGAGCTTTAATTGTCCTCATATTCCTTTAAACACTGTTCTACCATGCTTACGATGACAGCATTAAAACTGGTTTCATTTTCCGCCGCAATCTTTTCAATTTTGTCAATCATGCGTTGCCGAAGATATACAGTTCGATATGCTGCCTCGCCTTTTCGTGGTATATTGTCTGGGCCAAATGGCATACTCTTCACCCCTAATAGTATTCTAGGGTAATTTACCCTTTATTTACATGATAAATATATGACAGAAATAAGTTGTAAATAAAATAAAAGTATGTTAAGATATGCTCGAGGTGAGAAAAATGCCGGATTACAAAGAAATGTACCTCCATTTGGCCAAAGAGACGGAAAAAGCGGTACGCATTTTGATTAAAGCCCAGCAGGACTGTGAAGAGATGTATATCAATTCCCCGGAGCCGGAGCTTACGGTTCTGGAGCCGCCCCTGGCGGGCGGGGACGCATAAAAAGGCGGCGCGTGGCAGTCCACGCGCCGCTTTGGGTTTTATGAGGTGGGGGGTTCGCCCGTGCCGTCCGTCCCAAGAGTGGGATTTTCGTCCCCGCTGTCTGCCCCAAGGGTGGGTGGGTCTGTGCCGTCCGCCCCCTGGGCCGGTGGGAGCAGACAGCCCCCCAGCAGGAAGGGGATGACGTAGGTCAGGGGCATGGCGTAGCGGTAGCTGCCGCTCACCGGGGAGACCAGCAGCACCGCGATGGACA
>JAIEFH010000301.1 GCA_029067025.1 Oscillospiraceae bacterium
GTTCCAGAAGGCGATGAGGCCGCCTCCAGCGCCGGGAAGGGTGTCAAAAATGTCCCCTCAGTTTTTTCGCTCCGCCAGGGAATCGGCCAGAGCGCATAGGAATTCCGGGCGCTCAAACGCCCCGGACACGCGAACCTTGGCAAGCTGGGTGTGCTCCGCCACAAGCCGGGCGCATTTGTCCAATCCAAACAGGGTGACAAAGGTGGTTTTCCCATTGTCCGCGTCGGAGCCGATGGGCTTGCCCAGCTCCCCGGCGGTGGAGGTCACGTCCAGCATATCGTCCCGGATCTGGAAAGCCAGCCCCAGCTCCCGGGCGTATTCTTCCGCCGCCGCCCACTGCTGGGGGGATGGTTCCACGGTGGAGGCTGTCAGCCCCAGCAGGCAGGCCGCTTCCAACAGGGCGGAGGTTTTCCAGAGGTGGGTCTGGGTCAGGCGATTCAGATCCACGTTTTTGCCCTCGTCCACCATATCTAGATACTGCCCGCCGCACATCCCGCCGCGGCCCACGGCTTTGGCCAAGACAGCGCAGGCCCTGCCGTTTGCCGCCGGGGCGGTTCGCCGGGAGACCGCCAGCCGCTCAAAGGCGGCGGTTTGCAGCGCGTCCCCCGCCAGCAGGGCCAGCCACTCGCCGTATTTCACGTGGCAGGTGGGTTTGCCCCGGCGCAGCGTGTCGTCGTCCATGCAGGGCAGATCGTCATGGATGAGGGAGTAGGTGTGGAGCATTTCCACGCCGCAGGCGTAGTCCAGGGCGGGTTCCATCTCGCCGCACAGCGCCTCACAGAACTTCAGTGCCAGCACGGGCCGCACCCGTTTGCCGCCCGCCAGCAGGCTGTACCGCATGGCGTCCAGCAGCTCCCCCTGGGGGCCGCCCTCCAGGAAGCAGCCGTTTAACTCTCCCTCTGCTAGAGACAACGCCGCTTGATATTCCTGCTCAAAGTTCATTTGCTTCCTCCTCGAAGGGAACCTCCTGATCATTTGCCAGCAGCAGATTCACCTTCTGCTCCGCCTTGTCCAGCAGCTCCTCGCACTGACCGGTCAGCTTGGCACCCTCCTCGAACAGCTTCAGGGACTGATCCAAACCGCACTCGCCCTTTTCCAACTGGGCGACAATGGCCTCCAGACGGGCCATAGACTCCTCAAAGGACTGCTTTTTTACTGCCATGTCCTCTCCTCCTTATCCTCTACAACGCACTTCAACGCGCCATCGGACACCAGCACGTCCAGCTTATCCCCGGGCCGTGCCTGGGCCACAGACGACACCACATTCCCGTCCGCCCGGGCGATGGCGTAACCCCGGCCCAGCACCTTCAGCGGGCTCAGGGCATCCAGACCCGCCGCCAAGCGGCCCAGCCGCCCCCGCTGGGCGGCCAGCCTTGCCCGCGCCGCCAGGGGAAGCCGCTCCTTCTGGGCGCTCAATCCCTGCCGAGCCCGGTCGGTTTTTCCCCGCAGAGCCAGGCCCATCCGGCGGCGCAGGTCGTCCAGTGCCAAGCGCCGATCCTGGATGGGGGCTTTGATGTTCGTCAGCGCACGGCTGCGCTTCAGCCGGTTTAACTCCCGCCGGGCTCCGCCCAGGCGGCTTTGCAGCGCCCGGGCCAGGCGGTGGTTCAATTGGGCCAATCGCGCCCGCTCTTCATTCTGGTCGGGCACCGCCAGCTCCGCCCCATTGGAAGGGGTGGCTGCCCGCACGTCCGCCACGTAGTCGGCGATGGTCACATCCGGCTCGTGGCCCACGGCGGAAATCACCGGGATGTTGGACAGGTAGATGGCACGGGCCACGGTCTCCTCGTTGAAGGCCCACAGATCCTCCTTGGAGCCGCCGCCCCGCCCGGTGATGACGAGGTCGATGTCCGCCCGGTTGTTCAGGCGGTGGATGGCGGCAGAGATTTCGCCCGCCGCCTCCTGGCCCTGAACCCGGACGGGAACCACCAGCACCTCCGCCAGCGGCCACCGTGAGCCTAGAATGCGCAGCATATCCCGCACTGCTGCCCCCGCCGGGGAGGTGACCAAGGCAATCTTTTTCGGGCAGCGGGGGAGGGGCTGTTTGTTTTCGGGGGCGAACAGGCCCTCTGCCTCCAGGCGGCGGCGCAAGCGCTCGAAGGCCTCGTCCAGCGCACCCCGACCGTCCTGCATCAGCTCATTGCAGTAGAGCTGGTACTGCCCGTCCCGAGGGAACACGGATACCCGGCCAAAGGCCACCACCCGCATCCCGTTGGCGGGGCGGAAGCGTAGCCGTGCCGCCTCGCCCCGGAACATGACGCACCGCAGGGAGCCCTGCTCGTCCTTCAGCGAGAAGTAGTGGTGGCCGGAGGGGTAGCATTTATAGTTGGAGACCTCCCCCCGCACGAGCAGGCCGGTGAGCAGGTCGTCCTCGTCCATCAGCGACTTTACGTAGCCGTTGACCTGAGATACAGTATAGACAGGAAAATTGGCAATATTCACCACGGCACCCTCCGCTCCAGTGCCCGATGGGTGAGAATGGCCACCCCCATGGCGTTGTCGGTGGCATATTGGGGCTGGGCGAACACCGCGCCGCAGATTTTCTCCATGGCGTCCCGGATCTGCCGGTTGGAGGCCACGCCCCCGGAGCACAGCACCGGCAGTCCGGGCCAGCGCTTCTGCGCTTCCTGGGTGGCCCGCAGCAGCACGTTCATGATGGTGTCGATGGTAAATCGGGCGATATTGGCGGGCTTTTCGCCCTTTTCCGCCAGCCCCTTCACCTGGTTCTCCATGCCGGACAGGGAGAAGGTCAGGTCGTTCAGCTTTACCCGGAAAAAGCCGGTGCTGTCCGCCTCGGGATACAACGCGTCCAGCGCCTTGCCCGCCGGGAAGGGCAGGCCCAGCAGTACCCCGGTGCGGTCGATGAGCTGGCCCGCCGCGATGTCAGCAGTGCCGCCCACCACTTCCGCCCGGACGGTGTGGCCCTCCGGCTCCACCCGGAGAAGCTCAGTGGTTCCGCCGGACAGATGCCAGGCCAGGTGGGGCTGGTCCAGCAAGTCCTCCCGGCCCGCCGACCAGGCCGCCGCCGCCACATGACCCTGCTGGTGGGAACAGGGGTAGAAGGGAACCCCCAGCGCGGAGGCCAAAGCGCGGCCCTCTCCCTCGCCCACCAGGAAGCAGGGCATATAGGAGCCCTCCACCTCCCGGGGCCGGGTGGAGGCGCCCACGGCGGCGATTTGGCCGATGACTCCGTCGGACCGCAATTGCTCCACCATGAGATGCAGCCGCTTCACGTGCTGGAACAAAGCATCGCTCTGCCGCAGGCCCAGTGCCCCCTCGGGGACGGTGAGCAGCTTGCCCCGGTTTTCCGCCGTGCCGCTGCCGAACACGGCGGCGGAGGTGGTGTAGTTGCTGGTGTCAAAACCAATGCACTGCGTGTCCATGGGGCTCACTCCTGCTCCGGCAGCTCCTCGCGCACGAAGGAGCCCAGAATGCCGTTGACAAACTTCACCACGTCGTCGTCTACGTACTTCTTGGCGATCTCCACCGCCTCATTGATGGCCACCTTGTTGGGGATGTCAGGCATATACAGAATTTCGTACATGGTCACCCGCATGATGGCGGAGGCCACCCGGTCAATGCGGGCGAACTTCCATCCCTTGGCATACTTGGCGATGTAGCCGTCCAGCTCCGCGCCGTGGCTGCCCACGCCCCGGACCAGCCGGGTGATATAGTCCAGCTCCCCCTCTCCGGGGAACTCAGCATACATGGGCTCGTCCTTGGCCCGCAGGGCGAAAGACTCCGGGGTAAACTCCCGATCCAGGAGCTGCTGGGCCTTTTCATCGGAAAAGGCCAGCTCAAAAGCGAAGTGGACTGCTATCTCCCGCGCGGTGCTTCTGTTCATGGGAACTCCTCCTCTTCCGGCGGGCTGCCGCCGGCACACATCTTATTGGGCACAACAACCCATTTTGTATATTCGCCCTATTATACACGAAAGCCGGGAAAAAAGAAAGCCCCTTTTCAAGTTTTATACAGGCGTAGCCTCATACGCAAAACGCCCCCGGGGCATAACACCCTGGGGGCCGTTCTCGAACAGTCAGGCTTTTGGCGGCGTGGACTGGCGGGCACCGTCGTACATCTGGAGATAGGCATTCTGCGCGCCCGTCTCCAGGGCGCGCTTCAGGCGCTCGGCGGTCTGCGCGTCCCGAAGGCGGGCGGTGAGCAGGGGGGAGAAACGCGTTCCCTCCAGCTCGGCGGCGCCGCGTACCGCCTCCTCAAAGGTCTGCTCTATCCTGTTGTAGGCTTGGTTGGAATTGACAGCGATTTCCAGCCAATCGACAAGACCGATAATATCCACCATCTGCCGCTCGGGGCACTCCAGCCGCTTGTAAGATGAGGGGTAGCCCCGGGTGCCGTCGTACCAGGCGTGGTGGCCCAGGGCGGCGGGGGCATACCGGCTGGTGGAGGGCCGGGGCTCCAGCAGGATCTGACCGGCCAGCGTGTGGAGGTGGGCCATCTCGTACTCGTTCTCAAACCACTGGCGGGCCGTGCGGTTGTAAAGCTCGATGACGCTGATCTTGCCCACGTCGTGAAAAACGCCGCAGCCCATGGCGTAATCCAGCACCGCCCGGCGCTTCTCCGTAGGATCGCTGATGATCCGGATAAAGTCGATGTCGTCAAAATAGGAGGGGTCGTCGTCCATAATGGCGGCGCACAGGGCCTTTGCCGCCTCCCCCACGATATGGGAGTGACGATAGATTTCCGGGGCAAAGCGCGGCATCAGCCGCAGCAAAAATTCCCCATAGGAAAGGCCGCCGTCAGTCTCGATAAAGGTAAAGCAGAGCTGACGCAGATAGAGGAAGAGGCTGTCGCCGCTCAGTTCTCTGGGGTAGGCGTCCGCATAGTCCAGCATCCGCCGGTAGAGGCTTTGAATATACTCTGTCCGGGGCGGGATCCGGTCGGGGTACTGGGAGAGATACTGGCTGTAAAAGGCGGGCAGGGAGATCATGCTGTACATCCCGTCGGTCGAGTAGTCGGTGGGGTCGGCGGCGTCCAGCAGATCCTCCAGCTTTTGAAGCAGGGTATCCAGGCCGTAGAGGCCGCAATAGAATTCAATGGTGTAGTAGCCGAAGGCGGATTTGGCGGGGGGCTGGCTGCCCTGGGTTTTCGCCTCTTGGAACCGCCGGGTATAGACGATGTATGCGGATTCCATGATGCTGGCGATGTCCTCGGGGCTCATCATGTTTTCCCGGCTGTGAGAAGTGCTGGAGGTCATATTCTGGTGGGTGAGGTAGAGGAACCGCTCCCAGGGCAGGCCGGGAGCCGCTTTCTGATAGCCTGTGTCCTGGAGGATTTCCAGGGTATGCCGCACCAGTTGGATCTTCTCGCCGGGGGAATTGAACTGCCCGAGGGACATATTGGCCCGCGCGCGGATAATATATCCCTGGGTCTCAGTATCCTCAATCTCGTCAAAATACTTCAGATAGGCCGCCGCCTCGGCAAAGCACAGCCGCATATGGGTCATGTACTCCGCCACATCGGACAGCGGGAGGCCAACCAGCTTGCCGCAAAGGCTGTTGCGGCCCATGCCCAGCCAGTACAGCTCCCGGATCATGGCGTTCCGATCCTTTTTCTGCCGGGCCAGGGTGAGCAGGGCCTGATGAATCTGGCAGAACAGCCCTACGTCCAGCTCCCTGCGGGCGTCGAACAGATGGAAGGAGAACTCCTCCAGTTCCTTCAGATCCTCCTCGCCGGCGTCAAACAGGTTGTCCAGCACCGGAAACAGCCCGGTTCGGAGCAGTTCCATGTTTCGCCGGCCCAGGCGGATGATCTGGGCACGATTCTCTGCCATCTGGGCGGCGTATTCCCCGCACGTCAGCTCCCCGGGCCGACCGCGCTGGGAGAGGGCGGCGAACTGCCGCAGATTGTCCAGATATTCCGCTTGATATGGCCTCATCGTTTCATCACATCTTTTCCCGGATCTATGACCCTCAATGCTTGCCCCCCTGGCCGCTCAGCCGTCCCCGGAGGATCTCCGTGAGCCGATCCACGTCCACCGGCTTTGAGATGTGTTCATTCATCCCCGCCTCCTGGGACAATCGTATATCCTCCATAAAGGCGTTGGCCGTCATGGCCACGATCCAGACGTGTTCGGCGTCCGGCCTGGGCAGCTTCCGAATGGCGCGGGTGGCGTCATAGCCGTTCATCACGGGCATCTGGATGTCCATGAGAATGATCTCGTACCAGCCCTCCGGGGAGTTCTGGAACATCTCCACCGCCTGGGCGCCGTCCCCGGCCACGTCCGTCTGGACGCCGGTCATGCCCAGCAGCTCCAGGGCGATCTCCTGGTTGAGCTCGTTGTCCTCCACCAGCAGAACGCGGTGTTCGCTGTAGTCCACCTCGCCGCCGCTCTGGGCCTGTTCCGGCTGCCTCTGCCCGGCGGTGAGGGAAGAGAGGGTTTCCAGCAGGCGGCTGCGGAACAGTGGGCAGGGGACAAAGGCGTTGATCCCGGCCCGAACCGCCCGGTACTCGATCTGCGCCCAATCGTCCTCGGACACCAGAAGGATGGGGAAAGCGGATCCGGCCAGCTGCCGCACATGGGCGGCTGCGTCCAGCGGGGACATATCCGCTAGCTCGTGTCCCAGCAGCAGGGCGCAGGGCATATGGTTTTCGTACTGCGCCTCTGTCAGCCGGGTGACGGCCTCCACGCCGCGGGTCAGACGGATGGGCTCCAGGCCGGCATCCCGGAGGTAGGTCATGACCTGTCCGGCCCGATCGTCCCGGGGTTCCGCCACCAGTACGGTCTGCCCCACAGGCAGGGTAAGCTCTCTGCGGCTGAGCGGGGAGACGGAGAAGGGAAGCGTCACCCGGAAGAGGCTGCCCACGCCCTCCTGGCTCTCCACGGTGATGTCGCCGCCCATGCTGTCCACCAGCTTTTTCACGATGGACATACCCAGGCCCGTGCCCTCGATCCTGCTGATGGTGGTGTTTTGCACCCGCTCGAAGGGGAGAAAAATGCGCTTCAGAAATTCTTGGCTCATGCCAATGCCGTTGTCCTGACAGGAGAAGTCCAGCCACACAGCGGGGCTGCCCTTGCGGTCAGGGGCGGGCCGCTGGGTGAAGAGGATCCGGATCTCGCCCTCCTCCTGGGTGTATTTGACCGCGTTGCCGATGATATTCACCAGGATCTGGCGCAGACGCAGAGGATCGCCCACCAGATTTTCCTCAAAGATGTCGCCGATGTCCGTGTGGAGGGCCTGCCGCTTTTGGGCCGCTTGGGGCCCCACAATCACCGCCACCTCATGAACCAAATCGGGAAGGGAGAAGTCCTCCTCGCTGAGCGCCATGCGCCCGCTGTCGATGCGGGACATATCCAGCACGTCGTTGACCAGGCTCATCAGGTGGGAGGAGGCGGTTTGGATCTTGCGCAGACAGTCCTGCACCCGGGCCTTTTCATCAATGTGGGACAGGGCGATGGAAGTCATGCCCACAATGGCGTTCATGGGGGTGCGGATGTCGTGGGACATACTGGACAGGAAGCGGCTTTTGGCCTGGTTGGCCTCCTCGGCGGCTTTCAGCGCCTCCTCCAGGGCGGCGTTTACCCGGGCCAGCTCCTCCATATAGGCCTGATCCATTGGTTCCATGTTGCGAAATCCCACCTTGCGTCACAGATTGGGGAAGGGGATCACTCCAGCACCGCGCCCCGGGCGGCGGAGGTGACAAGCTTGGCGTACCGGGCCAGATAGCCGGTTTTGATCTTGGGCTCGGGGCACACCCAGGCGGCCTTCCGGGCGGCAAGGGTTTCGTCGTCTACCAGCAGCTGGATAGAGCAGGAGGGGATGTCGATGGAGATCTGGTCGCCCTCCTCCACAAAGGCGATGGTGCCGCCCTGGGCGGCCTCGGGACAAACGTGGCCGATAGAGGCGCCACGGGTGGCGCCGGAGAACCGGCCGTCGGTGATGAGGGCCACGTCCTTGTCCAGACCCATGCCCGCGATGGCGGAGGTGGGGTTGAGCATCTCCCGCATACCGGGGCCTCCCTTGGGCCCCTCGTAGCGGATAACCACCACGTCGCCCGCCACGATCTTGCCGGCGTAGATGGCCTCGATGGCCTCCTCCTCGGAGTTGAACACCCGGGCGGGGCCCTGGTGGCGCATCATCTCAGGGGCCACGGCGGAGCGCTTGACCACGCAGCCCTCGGGGGCCAGGTTGCCCTTGAGGACGGCGATGCCGCCGTCGGCGGAATAGGGATTGTCGATGGGACGGATCAGGTTGTGGTCGCGGTTGACCACGCCCTCCAGGTTCTCGCCCAGGGTCTTGCCGGTGCAAGTCATGACGGAGGTGTCCAGCAGGCCCTTTTTGTTCAGCTCCATCATGACGGCGTGGACGCCGCCCGCGCCCTCCAGATCCTCCATGTAGGTGTCCCCGGCGGGGGCCAGGTGGCACAGGTTGGGGGTTTTGCTGGAAATCTCGTTGGACATATCCAGATCCAGCTCGATGCCGCACTCGTGGGCGATGGCGGGCAGGTGGAGCATGGTGTTGGTGGAGCAGCCCAGGGCCATGTCCACCGTCTCGGCGTTGTGGAAGGCCGCCTCGGTCATGATGTCCCGGGGCTTGATGTCGCGCTTGACCAGCTCCATGATCTGCATACCGGCGTGCTTGGCCAGCCGCAGCCGGGCCGACCACACGGCGGGGATGGTGCCGTTGCCCTTCAAACCCATGCCGATGGCCTCAGTGAGGCAGTTCATGGAGTTGGCGGTGTACATCCCGGAGCAGGAGCCGCAGGTGGGGCAGGCGCTGTTCTCGTACTCCTCCACGCCCGCCTCGTCCAGCTTGCCGGCGTAGTAGCCGCCCACGGCCTCGAACATATGGGACAGGCAGGTGCGCCGGCCATCGTTGAGCCTACCCGCCAGCATGGGCCCGCCGGAACAGAAAATGGTGGGGATGTTCACCCGGGCTGCCGCCATGAGCAGGCCGGGGACGTTTTTGTCACAGTTGGGGATCATCACCAGCCCGTCGAACTGGTGGGCCATGGCCATGGCCTCGGTGGAGTCGGCGATGAGGTCACGGGTGACCAGGGAGTACTTCATACCCACGTGGCCCATAGCGATGCCGTCGCACACGGCGATGGCGGGAAACTCAATGGGGGTGCCGCCCGCGGCGCGCACGCCTGCCTTGACCGCCTCGGCGATCTTGTCCAGGTTCATGTGGCCGGGGACGATTTCGTTATAGGAGCACACCACGCCGATGAGGGGCCGCTCCAGTTCTTCCTTGGTGTAGCCCAGGGCGTAGAACAGGGAGCGGTTGGGGGCGGTGGGGACGCCTTTTTTTACATGGTCGGAACGCATAACGCAAGTCTCCTTTGCGGTATTATATGTTGAAGCATTGTATCATAAAAAGAGTGGGAACGCAATGGAAAATCAACTGATTTCCATTGCGTTCCCGGCGCTTTTATCAAAAGTCAGTCATCAATTGGACGCGGTATCCAGGTCGGAGTCGCCGCCCCAGATCATGTTCTTGCGCAGCTCGCCGCCCACGATTTCCATCTGGTGCTTCTTGAGCTGGGCCCGCTTGGAGTTGAAGAAGGTGCGGCCGTTCTTGTTCTCGGCGATCCACTTGCCGGCGAAGGTGCCGTCCTGGATGTCGGAGAGCACCGCGCGCATCCGGGCCTTGGTCTCCTCGTGGGGGATGACACGGGGGCCGCTGACGTACTCGCCGAACTCGGCGGTGTCGGAGATGGAGTAGTTCATGGCCGCCACGCCGCCCTTGTTGATCAGGTCGATGATGAGCTTCATCTCGTGGATGCACTCGAAGTAGGCGTTCTCCGGCTCGTAACCGGCCTCCACCAGCACCTCGAAGCCGCAGCGCATCAGATCCACCACGCCGCCGCACAACACGGTCTGCTCGCCGAACAGGTCGGTCTCGGTCTCGTCGTGGAAGGTGGTCTCCATCACGCCGGCCCGGGCGCCGCCGATGCCCGCGATGTAGGCCAGGGCGATCTGGTAGGCGTGGCCAGTAGCGTCCTGCTCCACGGCCACCAGGCAGGGCACGCCCTTACCGGCGACGTAGGTGGAGCGCACAGTGTGGCCGGGGCCCTTGGGGGCGGCCATGAACACGTCTACCCCAGCGGGGGGGACGATCTGCTGATAGCGGATGTTGAAGCCGTGGGCGAACGCCAGGGCCTTGCCCTCGGTCATGTAGGGGGCGATGTCCTTCTTGTAGACCTCGGCCTGCACCTCGTCGTTGATGAGCATCATCACGATGTCCGCCCACTCGGCGGCGGCGGGGACAGTCTTGACCGCCAGGCCGGCCTTCTCGGCGTTGGCCCAGTTCTTGGAGCCCTCCCGCAGGCCGACGCACACGTCACAGCCGGAATCCTTCAGGTTCAGCGCGTGGGCGTGGCCCTGGGAGCCGTAGCCGATGATGGCGATCTTCTTGCCCTTCAGGTAGCTCAGGTCGCAGTCCTTCTCGTAGTACATTTTTGCCATGGTAAACACTCCTCATAAAATATAAATTAGGGGCGGGAAAATCAGGAAAATTTGCCCGCGTGTTCCTTGGGTATATGTTTCTAAGCAGTATAGCACAGCGCCGCGGAAAAGAATGATAACTATGATACAATTACAGGATATTCTTGCCCAGATCAGGCTTGCCCGGCATTTCGCCGCGCGGAGCGCGGCGAAATGCCGAATTTTAAAGAATATTCTTGCCCAGGTCAAACTCGTCCCTGACCTTGTTGCCGGAGTTGTTGCGGATGGTGGCCTCGCCGCGCTCCAGGGCCACCATGCCGGTGCGCACCAGCTCCAGGATGCCAAACTCGGCCAGCAGCTTCTCCAGCGCGTCGTCTTTGGACTCCTGGCCGATGATGGCCAGGGTCAGGCTCTGGGTGGACACGTCGATGATGGAGGCGCGGAAGATGTTGGCGATCTGAATGACCTCGTTGCGCACCTCCCGGCTCTCCGCCTTCACCTTGATAAGCACCAGCTCCCGGCGGATGGACTCCTCCGGCGGCAGCAGCCGGACGGAATACACGGAAAACTGCTTGCGCAGTTGGTTGATGATCTGATTGATCTGCTGCTCGCCGCACAGCAGCTCAATGGTGATGCGGGACACCTCCGGGTTATCGGTGGTGCCCACCGCCAGGGATTCGATGTTGTAGCCCTTCCGGGAGAACAGCCGGGACACCTGGCTGAGCACGCCGGCGGTGTTCTCCACCAGGACGGACAGGGTATGGCGTTTGATGGTGGTATTCATGGCTTTCCTCCCTCCTTAATGCAGCAGGAAATCGGTGACGGGGGTACCGCCGCCCACCATGGGGTGAACCATGGCGTCGATGTCGATGGCGCAGTCGATGACGCAGCCGCAGCCCGCCTCCAGCGCCTGCTTAAAAGCTTCCTCAAACTCCGCCTGGTTGCGGGCCCTAAACCCCTTCAGGCCGTACGCCTCCGCCAGCTTGACAAAGTCGGGGCCCCGGTCCAGAGTGGTCTGGGAGAACCGCTTGCCGTAGATCAGGTTCTGCCACTGGCGAACCATGCCCAGGGTGCGGTTGTCGAAAATGACGGTGATGACAGGGATGTTGTAGTGCTCCACGGTGGCCAGCTCATGGCAGTTCATGCGGAAGCAGCCGTCCCCGGTGCAGTGAACCACCACTTTATCCGGGTTGCCCACTTTCGCGCCCATGGCGGCCCCAAGGCCGAAGCCCATGGTGCCGAAGCCGCCGCTGGTGAGGAGCTGGCCGGGCCGGGAGAAGTGGTAATACTGGCAGGACCACATCTGGTGCTGGCCCACGTCGGTGGCGATGATGGCGTCGCCGTCGGTCAGGTCGGAAATCGTCTCCAAAATCTCGTGGGCGTGGAGAATATTGTCCTTTTTCAGCGGCAGCTCCTTGCGGGCAAACACATGGGCCTTCCAGGCGGTGTAGTCGTGCGGCTCCAGTTTGGCGTTGAGCAGCTCCAGCACCCGGCGGGCGTCGCCGATGATGTGGTGGTAGGTCTGGACGTTCTTGTCGATCTCAGCCCGGTCGATGTCGATGTGAACGATCTTGGCGTTCTTGGCAAAGGAGGGGGGATCGGTGGCCACACGGTCGGAGAACCGGCAGCCGATGGCGATGAGCAGGTCGCACTCGGCGGTGGCCATGTTGGAGGCATGGGAGCCGTGCATACCCACCATGCCGGTGAACAGGGGGTGGTTGCCGGGGCAGGCCCCGCCGCCCATAATGGTGGAGCCCACGGGGGCGTCCAGTGTCTCGATAAACTTGCGGAACTCGGGCACCGCGCCCTTGGAGCGGATCACGCCGCCGCCCACCAGCACCATGGGCCGCTGGGACTGGGAGATCAGTTCCAGCAGCTTGTCAATGTCCTCCCGGTTGGGCTCAGGGTTTTTCAGATCCCGGTTGGAGCGGCGCAGCAGGGTGGCCAGCCGCCCGTGGTTGGGGTGTTCGGACACGGGGAGGTATTCATACTCCCCCTCGATGGCGGTGACATTTTTGGCGATGTCCACCAGCACCGGGCCGGGACGGCCGGAGCGGGCGATGGCAAAGGCTTCCCGGATCACGTCGGCCAGCTCGTTCACGTCCTTTACCAGGAAATTGCACTTGGTGATGGGCATGGTGATGCCGGTGATGTCCACCTCCTGGAAAGAGTCCTTGCCAATGAGGTTCTCGCTGACGTTGCAGGTGATGAACACCACGGGGGAGGAGTCGTAGTAGGCGGTGGCGATGCCGGTGACCAGGTTGGTGGCGCCAGGGCCGGAGGTGGCGAAGCACACGCCCACCTTGCCTGTGGATCGGGCGTAGCCGTCGGCGGCGTGGGACGCGCCCTGCTCGTGGGCGGTGAGGTAGTGGTGAATCTTCTGGTTGTAGCCGTGGAGCTCAAACTCATCGTAGATGTTCAGAATGGTGCCGCCGGGATAGCCGAACACCGTGTCTACGCCCTGCTCCAGCAGGCACTCCATCACAATCTGGGATCCTCTCATCAACATAATTGGGAACCTCCTTATGGGAAATGAAAAAGAGCACGACCCGTCCAAAATTAGGACGAAGCCACGCTCCGCGGTACCACCTAAATTTCCCCCGAGGGGGACGCTCAAAGCCCGATAACGGCGGGCTGCCGTTCCGGCCTACTTAACTGCGCGTTCAGCCGGACTGCTCACAGGGGACGTTCATCCGCCTCGCTCACGAAGGCTCGCACCGGCCGCCTTCTCTCTGGGCTTGCGCGTGGGGACTACTGGCCTGATCATCGCATATTTTTGCGTATTGAAATTATAATAATGCCTGGGACCCAGTTTGTCAATGTAAAAAGTCCAAAAGCCAGCAAATTCCGCTACACAGACAAAGATCGGATGGTTTTGGACAGATTTTTAGGGGAAATATCAAGAAGCGGGGAGGGCTTCCGCCCGCCCCGCTTCTCCGCGCTTCACATTGTCACGCTGCGAAGCGGTCAGGTCGCTCGGTCGCTTTCCCGACGACTCGGCCTGGTAGGCAGTCCTTGGACTGCCCTCACGGCCTCGCTTTGGTCCAAGCTCCCTCGCTGACCGCTTCTCCGCGCTTCTTAGTTACAGCCGCAGCTGGTGCCGTGGTCGCCCAGCTTGAAGGACGCGCACTCGGTCTCCTTGCAGTCGCACACGCTGTTCTGGCAGTGGCCCACCTGGATCTCGTTCAGGGTGCAGCGCTGATCCTTGTGGTAGGTGCAGCTATTCACGGAGCACTTGATGCTGGGATTGGTCTGGTTAAACATGGTCGTTTCCTCCTTGTATCCTGATGTTTCGAATACCAAGAGGAGTATGCCCGAAAGCGGCGAGCGTTATTCAGGCTTTTCGCCTGAGGCCGGGGCCTGCCCGTGACCGTCCGAAGCAGGCTTTTCCTGAGCCGCTTCCGCCTGAGCGGCGGGTCTGCGCTGGAGGCGGGGGATAAAGCGGGTGACAAAATTCCCCTTGCCCCGGCCCTGCACGTAGAAGTAGCCGATGGTGGAGAATACCACCGCGCCGATGAAGTTGACGAACAGATCCTTCATGGTGTCGATGATGCCCACGTCGAGGTAGCCGCCCAGGCCCAGCGACTGCTGGGTGCCGTCCTCCAGCACCAGGATTACGTCCTGGATGCCTTTGACAATGACGGCGTTGGTGCCGTGGCTGGGATCCAGGTTGACGGTGGAAATGGTGTGGATAATGGTGTCCTTCTGCATATCAAAGAGCAGGAACTGGTCCATGGAGAACTCAAAGAACTCCCACAGCACGCCGATGGTCATGGAGAAGCAGAAGGCTACCACCGCCATGAAGAAGGGGGACAGGTGGAGGGATACTGTTTCTTCCCGGTTGAGGATGTCCACCAGGGCAAAGCCGATGGCGGCGCAGAGGAAGCCGTTCATGGTGTGGAGCATGGTGTCCCATAAGGGGAATTCGATATAGTAGTCGCTGATCTCGCCCAAAATTTCGGCGGCATAGATGAACAGGAGGATGATGATCTCCAACGTGTCCGGCAGATCAATGTGCAGCCGCCGTTCAAAGACGGAGGGCATCATGAACAGCACCAGGGTGAGCACGCACAGCAGCATATTCTCATAGTTCTGGTTGAAGAACTGGGCGATCAGCATGCACACCACCGACAGCCGCAGCACAAAGTAGACGGCATACACCAGTTTTTTGTTTTCCACATGACGCCATTCGTGGCCGACGGGCTTTTTCTTTTCTCGCTTTGGCATGATGTACTCCTTTCCTCTTTTCTGTACGGCTGGCCGGTTTTGTCAATGAAACAATGTCAGTCCGCGCCCCTTGGCGCATAGTATGTTGCTGGAGGTGATTTTTGATGGACTTACGTAACAACCAGATCACGCTGGGCGAACTGTGGGACGATCCGAGGAGCCGGGCGGTGTTCCAAAAGCGCATCCCTATGCTGGCCAAGCACCCGGTGAAGGGGGCCGCCCGGACGGTGACGCTAGAGCAGCTGCGGGACTTCATGGCCGGTTGGGTGCCGGGCATGATGATCAACGGGGTCATATCGGATCTGAAAAAGCTGTGACGTTACATTGAACTGATAACATACTATACCAAAAAAGGGGCCCCGCTGTCAATTCACAGCGGGGCTGTCTTTAGAACTCACCGCCGCTCCGCGATTCTCCGCCCGGTGGGGGTGGCGGCCAGCCCGCCCAGGCCGGTCTCCCGCAGGGCGGAGGGCAGGGCACGGCCCACCGTGCCCATGGCGTCGATGACCTCGTCGCAGGGGATGCCGCCCTCCAGTCCCGCCAGGGCCATGTCGGCGCAGGACAGGGCGTTTACCGCGCCCATGACGTTGCGCTTTACGCAGGGCACCTCCACCAGCCCCGCCACCGGGTCGCACACCAGCCCCATCACGTTTTGCAATGCCATGGCGCAGGCCGCGGCCATCTGATCTCCCGTGCCGCCCCGGGCGTGGACCAGCGCGGCGGCGGCCATACCGGAGGCGGAGCCCACCTCCGCCTGACAGCCCCCCTCCGCGCCGGAAATGGAGGCCCGGGTGGCGATGACCTGCCCAAACCCGGCGGCGACATAGAGGCATTTCACCATTTCTTCATCGGTGAGCCTGTCCTTGCGCTGGAGGGGGATGAGCACCGCGGGCAGAACCCCGCAGGCCCCGGCGGTGGGGGCGGCCACAATGCGGCCCATACAGGCGTTTTGCTCCCCCATTTTCAAAGCGGTGGCGATGACCTCCTGGATAAACGGCCCGCAGATGGAGTTGGCTTGGCTGGCCATCGTTGCCCCCTGTCCGCCGGACAGCCCGCAGGGAGAGCGGCGGGTGGGGTCGTAGTCCAGCACAGACTGCTTCATGGTCTGCCACAGCTTGCCCATGCGGGCCTGGCTGGCCTCGGGGTCTGCGTCCCGATCCTGGCAGTCATCCTCCAAAACAGCCTGCCACAGCGGCTTTTCCGCCGACGCGGACAGCAGCGCTTCCACAGAACCAAACATAATCAGCTCTCCTCCAAATTCAAATAGATGCAGCGCACCACGCCGCCCAGCAGTTGAATGTCGTCAATGATCTCCTGGCTGAGCGGCTGGTCGCATTCCAAAACCATGACGGACAGGCCCTCCCGGCGATCCCGGTAGAGCTGCATGGTGGCGATGTTCACCGCCCGGCGGGCCAGGCAGTAGCTCACCTCGGACACGATGCCGGGCTTGTCCTGGTTGCGGATGATGAGGGTGGGCATATCGCCGGAAAAGGAGGCCGCCATGCCGTCGATGGAGTTGACCCGGATGCGCCCGCCGCCCAGGGAGGAGGCGTTGACCACCACGGTGCGGCCCCGCTCGCCGATGAGGGTCATGACTGCGGTGTTGGGGTGGGCGTCCCGCAGATCCACAGTCTGGATGTGCACCTCCATCTGAGCCTCGCGGGCAAGCTGGAAGCTGCGGGGGATATTGGGATCGTCAGGCTTCAAGCCCAGCAGGCCGGCCACAATGGCCTTATCGGTGCCATGGCCCGCGCCGGTGGCGGCAAAGGAGCCGTGCAGGGCGATGTTCGCCCGGGCGGGCTGGAACCCCAGCAGTTTCCGGGCCACATAACCCATCCGGGCGGCCCCGGCGGTGTGGGACGAGGAGGGGCCCACCATGACGGGGCCCATAATGTCGAAAATATTCAAGAGATACACCTTCTTAGAATATACATTTAGTGATTTTATATTATAGCATATTTTTTCCTTTGCTGCAAGGCGGCAGTTAAAAAGCGGGCCCGGGAAGCCCCGAGCCCGCGCCATACCATGCCTGTTCATTGATCCTCGGCATTTTGCCGGATGCCCTCCGGCTTGGACACCAGCGCCCACTCCACCCGCCGGTCGGTGAAGTTCAGCACTTTGATGTGAAGTCTACAGGTGTCCACCTCAAGCTGGGCGCCGTCCTCCGGGATGACGGACAGTTGGGCGAATACCAGCCCGCCCAGGGTGTCGGATCCCTCCTCCTCGGGGAATTCCATCTCCAGCGCCTGGGCCACCCGCTCCAGACCGCAGGAGCCGGAAACCTTCCACACCCCCGGCTCTATCTGCTCAATGTCCTTCTCCTCCACGGGGTCGAACTCGTCGTAGATGCTGCCCACGATCTCCTCCAGAAGATCCTCCATGGTCACCAGGCCGGAGGTGCCTCCGTACTCGTCCACCACGATGGCCATATGTACCTTTTTGCTCTGCATATCCCGGAACAGCACATCGGTGCGCACCGACTCCGGCACAAAGTAGGCCGGGCGCAGCAGCTCAGACAGGGGTTTGGGGTGTTCCTCCTGGGCGCTGAGCAGAAAATCCCGGGTGTTGAGCACGCCCACGATGTGATCCGCGTCCTCCTCATAGACGGGGAAGCGGGAACGCCCAGAGCTCAGGATGGCGTTGATGATGTCCTCATTGGTGTCCTGGGCCCATACCATCACCATGTCGGTGCGGTGGATCATCACGTCCTCGGCGGTGGTGTTGTTGAACTCGAAGATATTTTCGATCAGCTCTTTCTCCGACGCCTCGATGGCGCCCCGCTCCTCGCCCAGATCCACCATCATGCGGATCTCGTCCTCGCTGACGTCCTCCTGATTGGCGTTGGGGTCGATGTGCAGCAGCCGAAGCACGCCGTTGGTGGATACGGACAGCAGCCAGATGACGGGCCGGAACACTGCCGCCACGGCGCTGACCGGGCCCAGGACAAACCGGGCCACCGCCTGGGTCTTTTTCATGGCGATGCGCTTGGGAACCAGCTCACCCAGCACCAGGCTGAAGTAAGACAGAACAATGGTGATGAGCACCACCATGATGCTGTTGAGGGCGCGGGAGTCCAGGGCGGTGACGCCCCGCTCCTCTACCAGCCACTTCACCAGCGGGTCGGAAAAGCTGTCGGCGGCAATGGCGGAGGACAGGAACCCGGCCAGGGTGACGGCGATCTGGATGGCGGCCAGGAAATGGTCGGGGGCCTGGGTGAGCTTGATAAGCCGCTGTGCCTTTTTGTCTCCATCCTCGGCCTGTTTTTTCAGCTTGGTCTCGGACAGGGAAATGACGGCAATCTCCGCCGCGGCAAAAAAAGCGTTGATCAGGATCAGGATGACCAGAATCATCAGCTTTGGTAATAACGGGTCGTCGGGCAAGATGGATAACCTCCCATCAAGTCAGTCGGTCTGTTGGATTTGCCGCTCCATTCTATGCGGCGCGGATCGAAACAGACCACAGTATACCGGCTTTCCCGAAAAAAACAATAGCCGCCCCCTATGGGGCGGCTATTAGACCGTTATGCGTCCAGAAGAGCCAGCAGCTCCTCCTTGGGCCGGGCGCCTACGGCAGTCTGCGCCAGTTCGCCGTTTTTAAACACCAGGAGGGTGGGAATGCTCATCACACCGAACCGCATGGCCAGCTCGGGCTGCTCATCCACATTGACCTTGCCCACCTCGATGTCGCTGCGCTCCTCGGCGATCTCATCCACCAGGGGGGATACCATGCGGCAGGGGCCGCACCAGGGGGCCCAGAAGTCCACCAGCACGGGCTTGCCGGCCTGGAGTACCAGCTCGTCAAAATTCTCGCGGGTTATGGTTTGCACGGACATAGCGGCAATTCTCCTTTAATTGAATTTATAGATTCTCTGGGCCACCCGGTAGAGCTGCACCGACAGTTTCCTGCCCTGATAGCCGGGGATGTTGGTGCCCAGGTTGGTCACCCGGTAGCGGCAGCGGCGGTAGAGGGCGGGGCTCTTCTGGCGCAGGTACTCCCACAGCTCCGCCCGCAGGCCCAAAGCCTCCGGCGTGCCGGCGATGACGGCGAAGATGGATGAGATGGTCATCATCATGGACAGGCAGTTGAACATATACCGGCCCAGCTTGGGCTGGACGGCCTTGAGGGCTATGACGTCGTGGGCGTCGATCATGTGGCGGGTGACCCGCACCTGCTGGTCGATGCGCCCGGCCATCACCGACTCGTTGACGCTCTGGTCCGCCCGGCCGATGAAGTAGCGGTACAGGTTCAGGTTCATATAATACAGCGTCTTGACGTAGGGCAGGGGCTGGTAGACAAAGATATTGTCCACGTAGAAGGTGTGCTTGGGCAGCTCCAGCCCGCAGTCCCGCAGCAGCTGGGTGCGGTAGATCACCGAGTGCATCAGCAGACACTGGGAGGTACGGAAGCGGCGGATATTGTCCCAGGTGATGATCTGGTCGGTGGGGAACACGTTCTTATAGCCCATGACCTTCTGGGTGTTGTCCTCCACGTGCTCATAGACGTAGTTGGCGATCACGAGATCCACCGGGGCGGGCATGACGGCAAACTCCCGCAGCTTGGTCATGACGCGGGCCAAAGCATCGGTGTCCAGCCAGTCGTCGGAGTCCACCACCTTGTAGTACAGGCCCCGGGCGTTGCGGATGCCCTGGTTGACTCCCTCGCCGTGTCCGCCGTTCTCCTGGTGAATGGCCCGGATGATGTCAGGATATTTTTCCGCCCACTGGTCGCACTTGGCGGGGGTGTCGTCTTTGGTGGAGCCGTCGTCCACCAGAATGATTTCCGCGTCCTCTCCCGCGGTCAGCAGAGTCTCCACACAGTGATCCATATAGGCGGCGGAGTTGTAGCAGGGGACGGCAAAGGTGATGAGCTTGTCCATATTCTTCTCTCCAAATCTGTTTCAGATCTAATATTTCCCGGACAGGGTCAAATCATGCTGTCGGTGAGGGCTAATGCTCTCGCGGCAATGGCATCCATGTTGTAGTACTTGTACTCCGCCAGACGGCCCAGCAGGTGCAGGTTGGGATATTTGTCCGCCTCCGCCTTGTATTTGGCGTACAGAGCGTTGTTGTCCGGGTTGATGATGGCGTAGTAGGGGATCTCGCCATCCGCCCCGGTGTAGGCCCGGGAGTGCTCCTTCATGATGGTGGTGACGCCGGGCTTTTCCTGGCCGCTGAGGCGCTTGAACTCGGTGATACGGGTGAAGTCCTCGTCCACGGTGTAATTCACGGTGCCGTGGCTCTGGAAATAGTCCCAATCCAGCGTTTCGTACTGGAAATCCAAGGTGCGGTAGGGCAGGGGGCCGAATTGGAAGCCGAAAAGCTCGTCGGCCTGCCCAGTGTAGATGACGGGGCCGTCAAACACCTCGCCGTCCAGCTTGATGACGCCGTCGGCCAGCTCCAGCCGCCCCAGCGCGTCCACACCCAGCTCCACGGTGATGTTGGGGTGATCCAGCATCTTCTCAAACATGGGGGTGTAGCCGTCCGCCGGCATGGCCTGATAGGCGTCCTGGAAATACCGGGGATCCCGAGACAGGAACACGGGCACCCGGGCGGTGGTGTTGGGGTCGATCTCCTCCGGCTTCTGCCCCCACTGCTTCATGGTGTAGTGGACAAATACGTGCTCGTACACATAGTCCGCGATGGCGGCGATCTCAGGGTCGGGGTTCTGCCGCAGCTCCAGGATGGTCACCTTTTTCTCCGCGCCATAGGCGGCGATGAGCTTATCGCCCAGCCGTTTCCCATCCTCGAGGCCAAAGGCGATCTCCATAGAATCCAGGTTAAAGGGGACGGGGAAGTTCATCCGCCCACCTCTGCCGTCAGGGAGGTCGGCCACCACGGTGTGCTCATAGGGCGTCCACTTGGTAAACCGGCCCAGATAGTCATATACCCGTTTGTCGTTGGTGTGGAAGACGTGGGGGCCGTACTGGTGGATGA
>JAIEFH010000302.1 GCA_029067025.1 Oscillospiraceae bacterium
AATAAACACTTTTATTTTTTGACCCAGGGGCATCATCAGAGGAGTGAATTTCTCCTCCGCTTTTGTATACTCCCATGAAAGCCCACCAACAGGTGTGCTTATTCCTGTTAATCTTACGCCCATATTGTGTCCTCCTGAGCTTTTGGTTATGTTATTGACACTCTTCCGAATCAAATGCACTTACACGTGCAATAATTTCTTTTCTCATAGATTCGTCCCCACAATTCTGCAATTAATTTTTGCAATCAGATGCTAAATCCATAATAACACCATTTTTACATTCAAGATATGAAAACTGTGTGCTTATGGACTTATTCAGTTCTTTGTCCAATCTTTTCTGCTCAATCAGGGCAATAACGGACAGAACGAAACCGTCAATGAGACTGGTGTAGTCAAGTATGATTTGATCTTCAAAAGTGATAAATTTGTTTGACTCCTCTACTGCGTAGACCTTTTGCAGCAAAGGCAGTCAAAAGGTTTGACTGCACCCCTTTTCATAGTTCTTACTCCACCAGTTGGTAGCAAACTGTTTTGCAGCGGCGCTGTATATCTGCCGGTGCTTCCCCATCGGTTTTTTACAGGATACCATACAAGACCGCATTTTTCCAGAGCAATCTATAAAATCCATGATAAGCGATTAGCAAACCTCTGCTCTGTGTGGTATCCTACAGTACTCCCTCACGGGAGCGCCAACTGAGTAGCACGATGAGGAGTGGGGCGTACCAGTTTATGATGACTGAAAGTAGTTTAAGTTCTTGATGATGGAGGTCATGCAGTGTGGCCTAAACTGGAACATAATGATCCAAAAACGTAAAATTTTCCGGGACTGTTTTGACAACTTTGATTTGGATAAAGTATCCGCGTACGACAAGACGGACATTGAACGCATCATGGGTACGGAAGGGATGATCCCCTCCCGAAGAAAAATCGAAGCAACCATCCACAACGCTCGGTGCTTTCAAAGGATACGGGCAGAGTTTGGTTCGTTCAGCGAATACATTTGGGACTTTGCCAAGGGGAGAACGTATCTTTACATGGGGCACCAGAAGGGAAATGCTCCGGCCAGGAATGGTTTGTCTGATCGGGTCAGTGCTGATCTGAAAAAGCTGGGACTAAAATACATGGGTTCCGTTACGGTCCATTCTCATCTGCAAGCCTGCGGCATCATCAACGACCATTGGGAGGGCTGCTTTCAGTATCAGGAGCTGATTGCTTGCACGGATGCAGTTCGAAAACGGCAAGAGCAGGAGAGGTGACAAGGACAACTGACTTGGCAGAGCAAGAGGGGCCAAAGCCATCCACCGGGGATGACTTCGGCCCCTTGCCAATCACTGAACTGATCGGAGATGCAATGGCAACTCAAAAAGTGAGACTAATTGTTATGCATGATGATAGCAGTAACTTTTGCGTACTCTTTTTCAATTCTTTGTGTGACGTTTTCATTGTGACCGTTTTCTTTTGCTTTGAATTCCTGATATAAAAAGACCGCCTTACTTTTCACAGTAAAGAGGTCTTGTCAAACGATGTTCAGTTGTAGGTCCACGGGCAGGGATAGCCGCGAAGCGGCGCAGCCCCTTGTTCGGAGCGTAGCGACGCAAACGGCTTCGACACTCGAATGTCGGGGTCACCGTCTCGAAGAGCGCACGGATACATGGGCAAAGTCCATGTATCGAAGTGCGCCCTTGACAGGGATTATCAGTGAATATCAAAATATTTTGTTTTACTCAGATATTGTAACGGAATTGACGGATCAGATAATCTACATCATCATCTAAAGGGCCGTACTCAGAGTACAGAGCATCTCTGATTTTCCGCAGAGCTTCCTTGTTTCCGGCATCATTGGCTGCTTTGATGGCGGCTAAGTACCTATTGTAATCACTGGATGGCATAACAATTTCCTCCTAAATCATCTTAAGTATCAAGTATATGCCTTTACGCTTTTACCGCAAAAAAGTTATAATGAGGTTGTTCAAATTGGGGTATCGACTTTTTAGTAAGTTACTAAATATTTCGAATCGTTCCCTAAAACCCACATCATTATATGATCCGTATAGCCCAACTGCTGGGTCAACACTTATGGACCATTTGATCTTCAATTCCTCCAAAGTGACAGAGACCTTTTCGTCTACAAGTATCTGCGGCACCCCATAATTGTCTGCGAGAAATTGCGGAATGCCGTGATATTTTTTTATCCCATCGAAAGCATCGGACGTATCGAACGGGCTGTTTCCCTTTAATAGACCGCGGAGATGCCAGTTATCATAGTAAGCATCAAAGATTACTTTAATTGGCTCATCTGACGCCATTTTGTGTCCTTGAAAACTACGGATATCATGCGGTTCTGAAACAACAACCAAAATGTTCCCAACCATATTAAAAAGTCCATCTTTGTTCATTTTGCTATACGCGTCAATAATTTTTGAACATTGCCGCAACGTATAGCCACATTTCATTTCTTCACGAATTTTTAAACGGATTCTGTTACGTTGTTGTTGATATGCTAATTGTTCTGCTTCGCGTTCAGCTTTTTCCGCCTGTTCTTTTTTTCGGGGACGGTATATTTTAAAATAGACAAATATTGCTATAACACCACCCCAAAAAATAATAGGTAATAACTCATATGGCATAATATTCACTCCTTCTTACGTTCAATCAGCTCTTGAAGATATTTATACTTAATACGTGCCAAGAAAGCATTGTTTGAATTAATCACGATATTGCATAGATGTGAAAATGCCTCCATATCCGAGATAAACCCACTTGGGTTAAATTCGCGCTTTTGAATAATGTCCATTGTATAATAAGGCCACTCAGAAAACCGATTAGCTACAAACAAATCCCAATAATTGCTGCTGATTTTAGCCCGTTGCATCGGTTCCCACGCATCTAATTTTAAGCGCGCCATATTACTACGAAGAGTTTCGGCCAGTTCAATTTTCTTTTCCTTTGTAAGTTCTCCATTTACACTTAATGCCGGATTGAATATTGCCCCTATATTTACAACAAAATCGATTCCATGCGTCTTGTCGTATTGCTCTAACCCGATTGGGACAATAAGAGCATTAGCCCTTATTGCGGCTTCAATGATCCCATAATGAATCGGTAAAATCACATAGTTGGGGCTCAAATTCCAAGTCCCTTCTGGAAACCACATAATGGACCGGCCCTGTTTAAGATATTTTATAGCAGTTTTCATTGCCGTCTGCTTGTCGGCCGAGTCTTCAGGATCTACATAAATTACTCCATTAGCATCAAAAAACCAGCCGTCAAATGTTCGATACATGGCTTCTTCGTCACCGGACAGTATGTATACGTGTCTTTTTACTGACTGAAGAATCACTTCCACATCATACATGCCAATATGAGATACTGAAAAAATAATCGGTCTATCAGTTTCAGGAACAGCTCCATTTACTTTGATTTTGATTTTCTTTGCCATATGGTAGACATATAACATTCCCATCAATAACGGGTGAGCAATTTCCCTAATTTTATGACTTGGTTGGGGAGTTTCACTTTGGAGTAAATAGGCTCGTTCGCGCTTTCGGTATGTAACAAGCTCCTTTATGCTCAGATGATGGAGTTTTATTGGTGATAATTTTACAAACTGATTTTCGTTAATCATACCATAACTTCCTTTAGGTGTAGATATTTAAATGCCGCTCATTTTATAAACTGCTAAAATGTGTACTTTCCTGTAAATGTACCCTGTGGCTCACAAGGTGTGGGTTGCAAGCCACGTTCCCTATTGCAAAATTTAAGGATATATGTTAGAATTCCTCTGTCGAAATAGACAAGAGCAAGGCACACCGTCTATAAAAACGGCACTACCTTGCCCAACACCATGGCTCATTTTGCGTGGACTACAACCCACGCTTTATTGGTCAAATATCATTCCTTACACCAACGCTGGAAGGTCCCGTGGGCTACGCCCAGCTCTTTGGCCGCCGCCCTGCCGGAGAGTTCGCCCTTGCGCCACGCGGCCATGACAGACTCGTAATTCTCGCCCCGATCCTTAAATTTCCGCCCGAAGTGGATGCCCTTGGCCTTGGCTGCGGCAATCCCCTCGGCCTGCCGCTGACGATTGAACTCCCGCTCCGTCTGGGCCACATAGCTCAGAAGCTGGAGTACGATGTCAGCAATCAGCACCCCAGTGAGATCCCGGCCTTGGCGGGTATCCAGCAGAGGCATATCCAGCACTACGATAGCGACCTGCTTCTCTTTCGTTAACAGCCGCCACTGGTCTAATATTTCATCGTAGTTCCGTCCCAGCCGGTCGATGCTTTTGATGACAAGAGTGTCCCCGGCTTTCAGCTTTCGCACCAGCCGCCGGTATCCAGGGCGCTCAAAGTCCTTGCCACTCTGTTTGTCCAGAACAATGTAGCTATCTGCCACTCCGAACTCCCGCATAGCGATTATCTGCCTATCCTCGTTTTGCTCTTTGGTAGAGACCCGAACATATCCGTATGTATCCATTTTGCTCCTCCTTTTCTGATAGCTTTATTTTAGAGGAGCCATGGAGCTGCACAATATAGAGTTTATTTCAGAGGAATTAAAAGCGGTTGTCTTCCACAAGGGAAACAGCCGCTTTTGAATGATTTTGGTTGATACCCTTCCTCTGCCGCGCCAAAACATTCGCCTCCTTCAAGCAACGTAACATACCATAGTTTGAGGCAGAAGTCGAGAGAAACAATCCCCTGCTAATGCCCTTATTGTTTACAGCGGCGCAAATTCTGGGCGGGCCCGCTTGTATTTCGCGACCTGCTATGATAAACTACTTATAAGAGGTGAGGGATGTGCAGTTCAAACCATTCGTACTTGACAAGGCGAATCATCAGATCCCTGTCTCTATTGTGCCGATGGGGCAGGCCGATGCGGAGTCAACAAATTTGCCGCCTGTCTGGCAGACATCATGGACCAGTGAGTATTTGACTGGAGACCGTTTTGAGAAATATGCGGCCAAGGCGGGCGATGAGCTGATCGCGCTGGGTGCATATGAGATCCTGCATAATTCGCTGGTAGTCCACATTGTCTATATGGAGGCACAGCCGGAGTCTAATCCGACCCTTGACGACGGGGAGCCTAAGTATACGGGTATTGGTCGGCTGATGATTGCATACGGGATCAAGCTGTCCATCGACAACGGTTTTGCTGGGGATGTGGTTCTTGAAGCGAAGACTACAGACTTGGCAAAACATTATGAACGAGATTTCGGAGCGGTTC
The DNA here is from genome assembly GCA_029067025.1 of Oscillospiraceae bacterium. Taxonomy (GTDB): domain Bacteria; phylum Bacillota; class Clostridia; order Oscillospirales; family Oscillospiraceae; genus Enterenecus. The sequence goes on from JAIEFH010000302.1 coordinate 5,224, forward strand.
CGCTTCCTGTGTTTGGTTCATCTGCTTCGAGATATTTAATCGCGGACGAGGCCGCAAAACGGATCTTTTTCACCTATCTTGCTTGATTGGGAGGTGTCCCGGTGGAAATCAGAAAAGAAATCCCTGCTTCCGATGCGGAATTGTATTGCCGCAGAGACTCAGAGGAGGAACGGTTTTATGAAATTTTCTTCCAGATGTGCCGGAAGTATGGGGTGAGATGGGCCAGCGCAGAAGAAAAAGAGCGGCACTTTATTGAGGAGATTACCAGAGTCACCTACGAGCGGGAGCGGGCAGTCAGGCTGGGCCTGCCGCTCTCCGATGTTCGCCCTTCGTTTGCCTCCTGACCCACAACGAAAAGAGGGGGCACGGATGCTTGCGGCGTATGGCCCGTTTCAGATGATAATCTGGGAGGATGCGACAGAGCAAGTCATTGCGGAGTTCAGGAGGGATTCCAATGGCTGAAATGAGCAGAGAAGAATTGCTACGGGCGGAGGCCATCGGCAGCGAACAAGGATGGGTCGCTCCGCTGACCCAGGAGGATAAGGAATATTTTTCCTATCTGCGGACAGTGTTTAAGCGGTATAACATTGTTCCGTCTAAGGCAACTCGGTTGGAGTACGATTTTGTGCTCCGGGTGGCGGAGAGTGAATTTTACCTCCAGCAGGCAAACACATAGAACCCGACCCACGCAGGGATTACCCCTCTGAGGAGAGTTCTTCTTTGTAGACACTGGTGCAATCCATCGGTGAAAATTACGGCAGAGTTTCCTGCACAGGAAACTCTGCCTTTGGTTTTGACCACATAAATGACCACAGACACACATGGAACACGTGGAAACTATGTGGTTGAACATCATTATAAAGCAACCGGAACCGAACAGAAACAACTAAAAAGCACTATAAATAGAGCAAAAAAGTTTTCTCCCGGCGTTTGGGAGCAGGAGGTCGCACGTTCAAATCGTGTCACCCGGACCAAGTTCATGTGGTGAAAATGCTATATCGCCCTCAAAGGCAGTGTTTTCAACACATTCAAGGCCCTCGGACAGCGAAATCCGAGGGCCTTGAAATTTTGCTATCTGGAAGCCATTTCACCAAACTGGTGGGACTCGAACTCACGCATCTGCCATTTCCACACCCGCCCCCGTGAAGCCTGCCTCGCCACACAACAAAATATTTGTACACGTTTTCTACGCCGTTCCGTTGGCCCAGACCGGGCTGAAGGAGCGGCGTTTTTTTGTGTCCATTTTGCCAACCCAGCCAGCGCCGGTTTTCGGCGCTGAAAACTATGTGATAGGAGTGATCCATATGATTTTCCAAGCGACCCTCAGCAACAAAGCCCACCCGGAATACGGCGTGACCACCATCCCCTTGGCGTCCCGATCCAGCCTGAGATTGGCGGGCCTGTGGAAATAGCATGGCTGTACCTGCCCGCGCCGGAGCGGCAAATCAGCCGGACATTGCGGCGGATCGGGATCGCCAGCGGTGACGCGGCGTACTTTATCGAGGACAGCGCGCTCCCGTCCGAAGTAGTCAAGGTGCTGGAACACCCTGACGACGCCATTTTGGAGATGAACCGGATGTGCCAGGTCATCGCCGCGCTGGATGACGCGGGGATGAAAAAGCTGGAGGCCGTGGTGCTGATGGCCCAGCCCCAGGAGGCGGGCGAGATCCGCCGGCTGGCGGAAAACCTGGAGCAGTTCGACTTCATCCCCGGCGTGGAGTCGCCGGAGCAAAACAGCCAGCTCAATGAGCTGGGCTATGTGGCGTATCACGGCAGCCTGACGCTGGAGGAGCTTATGAAGGACGATCCTGCGGAACAATATCAGCGGGAGCGGGAAATGGGGGAAATGATGCAATGATCCTGCAATTTTAGCTACGCTTGTGATTTCCCCCAATACATTAAAATGAAGGAGCAAATTAAAATGAACGACAAATTTTTCCCCGAGCTGGCCCGCCGTCTGAAGCGGGAGGGCATTACCACCGGGCCAGTCGAGAAGGGCCTTCTGCCGGTGCTGTTGGAGGGACGGGAGGTCATGGCAGTTGCCTCCGGCGGGACAATTTTTCTCAGGCCCGAAACAGCAGACGACCAGCCGGTGGTCAACACCTATGGCGTTGTGGCCGGAATCAGCGCCCAGGTCTACGAGTACACCGAGGCCATGGCCGCAGCATCCCGGCTGGAGGCAGTGGGGCTCCATGAGGGGTTCCGGCTGCTGGCCGATTTCAACGACGTGGTGCTGGCAGGACAGGAATTGGAGAGCGACTGGGGCTACAAGTTCGTCACCTGGCAGCGCAGCTTTGATCGCACCGGCGTGGCCCAAGGCCACTACTATGACAACGACTACGCCGGGGCAAAGCTGGACTTCGCCTGCCGCTCCGGGCTGGTGCAGGAAAGCCGCCAGTTTACCGATGAGCAGCTCACCGAGCTGTACCGCTGCGTCCATGAGACGCTGGACAGCGGCTATCCCATCACCGAGGAGCGGTGGAAAACGCTGATGGCGTCGATGGAGCAGATTGAGAGCAGCGTGGACGATCTGGAGGAACGGGTGGAGCAGTCCAACCAGCGGGAGCTGGATGCAGCGCAGGGCCAGACCAATGAACCAGTTCTGGGGTTCTGAGGGCGGAGCGATGCAGATTCATTACAAGCACAACGGGCGGGACATGGTCTGCGCCGACTACCAGCTGCCCACCATACCACAGGAGCCGCCCGAGCCGGTCTGCGGCCCCTTTAAGCGGTGTACACACTGCCCCTACCCCGCCCATGGCTTCGTCTGCTGGCACGCGGATGAGAGGAAGTGTCTCCGCACCGAGGTAACCCACATCATGGAGCGGGATCGGCAGAAGTCTGTTGGTTATGCCGGATAGCCTTCGGGCAGGGGTTGTGGTAGTGTTTTCGCCGATGCCAAGGGAGGTGAGAGCGATGAGCAAGGCGGATCAGAGGTATCAAATGAATATGTTCAGATGCAAACAGCACTATGCCCCGCTTCGTCCGATGAAGCGGGGCTTTTTCACACCCTGCCGGAGGGGGTTCCGGCACAAAATTCAGAATAGGATGTGATGAACCAATGAGTAGCCAAAAAGAATGGCTGGATTTTTTGCGGGAGCAATACCCCGTAGGAAGCCGGATCAAGCTCCGGGAGATGGAGTCGGACGATCCGTGCCCCATCAAGCCGGGAACCATGGGCACCCTCCAATGCATCGACGATGTGGGCACCTTCCACGTCGCCTGGGACGATGGGCGCGGTCTCGGCCTGGTGATCGGGCAGGACTCCTTCACCGTCCTGCCGCCGCCCCTCCAGACCGTCAAACTGTATATGCCGCTGACCGCTGACCTGTACGAACCGAACGAGTACGGGGACATGGATGACGAGCCGAATGTGCTGGATGGGAGCGACCTCCGCTCCTATGAGGATCAGATCGCGGCCGCGCTGAAGCGGGAGCGGGCACCCGAGGAAGAAGAACGTGGCATCATGCACTGGTACCACGAGGGCGACGCTGTGGATGACAAGGTGCGCTCTGTCGTGTTCGAACTGGAGGAGCGGGACGGCAGACTCTGGGGCGTGGCCGACTGCCGGGTGCAGGGCAAACTCACCGCCGCGGAACTGGATACGCTGAAAGAGTATATCGGCGGGCAAGCCAGTGACGGCTGGGGCGAGAACTTCGAGCAGAGAACGATCGACATTGGCTGCGGCGCGGAACTGTACGTCCACCTGTGGCACAGTGGTGATTGGAGCATCCAGACGGAACAGGAGCGGTTCGGCCCCCAGCAGACCCAGGGCACACCCCAAATGGGAGGAATGAGTTTTGCGTAAGATTTTTGAGGTGGAGCTGGGTGCGCGGAGCGGGCATTTTACTCAACTGATCCTGCCTGCCGCCCCCTACGCCATGCTGGACGCGCTGGAAAAGCTGCGGCTGGAGGACGGCGAGGCCCCCACATGGAGCACTCTCAGTGTCTTCAACTGTGAGCGGATCGCGGACTTCATGGATGAGGAGGGATCGCTCGTCGAGCTGAATGCCCTGTGCCAACAGCTGGCCCTGCTGAATGAACAGGAATTGGCCATCGCGGAGGGGTTGGTTCTCATGGAATGGAACAGGGACGCGCGGCCCATCCCCATGTCCCGGCTCATTGACATGGCCTACAGCACAGACCGCTGCCACTTCGTGGAGAATGTTGTAACCGATGCCCAGCTGGGCCGGTTCTGCGCCGAAAATGGGTTCGTCCCCGAAGCCGATGACCTCTCGGATGAGGCGTTTGAGCTGCTGGACTTCGCGAGGATCGGGCTGGAATTCCGCCAGAATGAGGGCGGTGTGCTCACCAGCGCTGGCTATGTACAGAAACACGATGAGCTGCGGCAGGTATATCTATCCCAACAACCTGAAAGCGAAGCCCACCCTGTGGCTGTGGGCGCTGCGGGACGTGGCGGTGATTGGCGTCTGCCTGGTGCTGTCCGTTCTGGCCCTGGTGGAGCTGCGGCTGGTGCCGCCCCTGATCTGCACCGTCCTGTACGCTTTCCTCAGCATCCGGCTGGAGGATGCCAGTATTCTGGATTTCCTGAGATACGCCATGTGCTTCCTGCTTTTGAACCAGCAATACTATGAATGGAGGGAACGAAAAACTTGAACCGAAAACAGAAAAAGGAGCTGCGGGAGCGCCAGTCTACCCGCCAGCTCATGGGCATCAGCCAGCTCACCGACCACGGCGTGAAAACCGCTAAAGGTGAACTGGTTTTTTTCATGCTTACTACGTGACCATCGGCCATGAGAACGGTCTGCTAACCCTGTACGGCCACAATTCCCGTCTGCTGGTAAGTCCCGGCCAAGTCGTCCAGGCTGGGGATGTGATCTCCCTGTCCGGCTCCACCGGGCGCTCCACCGGCCCGCACCTCCACTTCGAGGTGCGCATTAATGGGGAGCGGACAAACCCGAGATATTATCTGCCATAAGGAGGCACACAACATGAAAAAAGCAACCATTCCAGTGACGTTCGATGAAGAAAAGCTGGGCGCACTGGAGTTCTCGCTGAAGAAAGAGGGCTCCACAGTGCAGGCCACGCTGGAGCAGACACTGGCGCAGCTCTACGAGCAGACCGTGCCCCAACCGCTGCGGGAGTATCTGGACAGCCGCGCCGCTCCCGCCCCCCGGCCCAAGCGTCCACCCCGGCCCGCGCTGAAGGAGCGGCCTGCGCCGTCCGGGCAGGAACAGGAGGGCGGCGTATGAATTCCCGCGACATTACCGTCTGGCTGGACGAGCGTTGGTATGACGCACTTTCCAGCCAGCTGAAAAAGAAGGGCACCACAGTGGAGGACGAGCTGAACAGCTTTCTGGACGCGATGATTGACCAGCTCCCGGAGCGAGTGCGTGAGCGCATCAGCCGGGAAATCTGGGAGGAGGATCAGCGGCAGCGGCAGGCGGCGGAAGCCGCCCGCCGCTTCTCTGTGTTCCGCGTCACCCAGGACGGCAGGACGGATCATCTGCTGACGGAGGGCGATGCTTCTATGGACGTACTCCATACCGCCATGCGGCTGCGCACCTACCTGCTGCGCAAGGGCAATTCGTCTGAGCGGTTCATCCAAGCCATACCTGCGGCGGACTACATTGCCCCAGAGGTGTTCCAGGAGTACGCCGACGAGTTGAGACAGGACTCCGGGCGGATGGTATCCGCGCTGGACATCGATCTGGATCGGGGCGAATTCTCCACCCTGGACGCTCTGAATGGCTGGGAAACCTATATGATCCGTGATGTATCCGTGGCCGCGTGGCACGCCAACCACAGGGACCGCGCGACCTGGGAGTGGCGGCTGAACCGCTTTGCCGAACAGCTGGAGGGCAAAGAGATTGCCACCCCGGACCACCTCATGGAACAGGAAATCTCCGCCCGGGAGGGAACGGAAATTGCCCCGATTAGGCAGACCATGTGAACACCCACAGAGGGCTGTTCCGCATCTGCGGGACAGCCCTCGCCCTGTCTCCCCCGTGTTTGCCCCTGTGAGGGCTTTTGTGGCCCTCTTGCGGGCTGGGTGGCATCCGTGCCCCTCTGGGGTCATAAAACGCGGTGTTGGCCCGCTGTGGGCCGATTGTGCGGGTCGGCAGTTTTAGCCCCGGCCACAGCCCTGTTTACCCGGCGAGAAGCGCTCCGTGGATGGAGTTTCGAGGGCAGCGCAGAATGTTTGACAGGGCAGTTCGGAGGTTCGATTTTTGTGCTGGATAAAGCGGTGACATCACCGCCTCGCACACCGTCCCGCAATGCGGGCCGGGGATTACGTTTTTACGGCAGTCCAGAACATTTCGGGGCTGTTTTACGGAAAGTGCCGTGACATCAAATTTATGAGCCTGACACGGAATATGACATCATGAACGCCGAAAAAGCCCGCCGTTGCGGGATTTTTGGTGACATGAGCGATGACATCATGCCAGTTCTCAGAGGAAGAACAAGGAGGAAAAGCCTATGCCAGAAGAAAAAGTGCGCTTCCAGGCGCGCATCTCGCCGGACACAGATCGCAAGATTAAGGAGCTGATGCCCAAGGCAAACTGTCAGAGCCAAAACGAGTTCATAGAAAACGCGCTGAAATTCTACTGCTCCTATCTCACCACACAGGACACCACCGAGTTCCTGCCGCCCATCTTCGTCCACGCCATGCAAGGGACGCTCCAGTGCAGCGAGGATCGCATCGCGCGTCTGCTGTTCAAGCTGACGGTGGAGATCAGCATGATGATGAATGTGCTGGCGGCAGGACTGGAGATCGACAGCAGCCAACTGGACGCTCTGCGCTGGCGGTGCGTCCAGGAGGTAAAGAAGGTGAACGGAACGATCTCGTTCAAAGATACGCTGACGAAAAATCAACGTGAGGAATAGGAACACAAAAATTTTGAGCGTCCGCCAAGGGGGTGCTGCACCTATCGGGTGAACTGAGGGTAGGTTCATGATGGACTGCCCAGAAGGTATTCTCTCTAAGATTTTTAGTTCAGAGATATGACAAACATGGGAGGTGCTATCTACGCCGCGCGTCATTTTCAAGTGCCCGCACATCAAGGGCGGCGATGCGAATGCCGCAGCCCACCTGTCCAACTATGTCGGCTACATCTCCACGCGGGATGGTGTGGAGCGCGTCGATCCCGGCCAAGCGGCAAAGCCCGTCACCAAGAAGCAGCTCAAAATGGTGGAGCGGCTCCTGCGGGACTTCCCATCCAGCCGGGAACTGTTTGAGTATGCTGACTACCAGGCCGCTCCTACAAGGGGCAACGCATCCGAGTTCATCACCCGCGCCATCGAGGACAACTACGAGGCAATTGCCAAACGAGAGAACTACGTGGACTACATCGCCAACCGTCCTCGTGTCCAGAAGCTGGGGGCGCATGGTCTGTTCACCGCCGATGACAGTCCGCTGGTGCTGTCCCAGGTAGCGGACGAGGTGGCAAACCATCCTGGCGTGGTCTGGCTGCCCATCATTTCCCTGCGGCGGGAGGATGCCGCACGGCTCGGCTATGACAGCGCCGAACGCTGGCGCAGGCTGTTGTCCAAGCATGCCATGCGCATGGCCGAGGCAATGAAAATCCCCTACGAGCAGTTCCGTTGGTACGCCGCATTCCATGACGAGGGGCACCACCCGCACGTGCATATGGTGTGCTACAGTGCGGACGGCAAGTCCGGGTTCCTCACCAAGCAGGGTATCGCGGACATCAAGTCCATACTGGCAAAGGAGATTTTTCAGCAAGACCTGATTGCCATCTATCAACGCCAAACTCAGCGGCGGGATGAACTCACCCAGGATGCTGAGGAAGTCATGCGTCAGTTGGTTTCGGAGATGCAGAACGGTACGTTGGACAACCAGCGCATCGAGCAGCTCATGACTAAGCTGGCACAACGACTCCAGCACTGCTCTGGCAAAAAGCAGTACGGCTATCTTCCCCCGGCGCTGAAGTCCCTGGTGGATGAAATCGTGAATGAGTTGGAGAAAGATCCCCGTATCGCCGCCGCCTATGATTTGTGGTACCGGGAGCGGGAGGAAGTGCTGCGCACCTACAAGGACGATCTGCCCCCGCGCATTCCGCTCTCCCGGCAAAAGGAGTTCAAGCGGATCAAGAACATCGTCATTGAGGAAGCGGGACGGCTGAGTAATGCGATACAGGTGGTTGATGCAGGCACGTCGGACGATGCTGACCAGCCCCGCTATCAACCCGCCGATCCCTCAGCACCGGCCAAAGCTAAAACTCCGCCGCCCGGTCTTGTATTCAACACCACCGCATCCCTTCTCTACCACATGGGCCGCATCTTCCAGGAACAGCACCCACAGCCTGCGGGCGGTATGCGGGTGGCGGTGGACAGCAAACTCAAGCGAAAGATCCGCGAGAAAAAGATCGCCATGGGCCACAAGCCGGACGATCACGAGGAGCGGGGCCAGCAACTCCAGTGACATCCTGCGCTACACTCTGCATGACCGCAGGTATTCCACGGTCGCCCGTTTGCTGTGCGCAAAGCCGCTGAAAACGAACCCGTGATCCCCGTTGACCTCCACAAGCTGGCAGTCTCGATAACCCTCACAGGCACGGCGGGAATAGCTGATGTCCACCAGCTTGTCCTTCGTACCGTGGACGATGAGGACAGGCTTTTGAAATCCACAAATCTCCTGATACGGTTCCATGCCGATCACGTCCAGAACATACCTGGAACTGAGCTTCACGAACAGCGCCCGAAACTGGTCAGGAATATGCTCCGGGTCAAACTTTGCGTTGATCATCTGGCCACGCCGCGCGTCATCCGGGATGCACAGCGCCGGGTAGTACATGATAAGCCGTTCCACCTCGCTCTCCCGCTCCGCGGCAGCCAGCGCGGAAACGAAGCCGCCCTGGCTGCATCCGGCAAGAATGATGTGGTCTGCGTCCACAAAGTCCAGCGTCTTAACGTAATCCAACACGTTGAGCAGGTCTGTTTTTTCCGTCAGCACACTCATGCCCAGACTGGAGCCGGAACTCTTTCCGCTGCCGGACATACAGAAGTCAACGCAGATAGCGGCATAGCCCTCGTCCACAAAGACGCGGGCGTATTTTTTTGTATCCCGTGTGCAACTCCCAAAACCGTGACTGACGATAACGGTGGGAAGTCTGCCTGGCCTTTCGGGGTGCAGGATGAAGCCCCGCAGCTTGCACCCCTGGCTGTCGATCTCAAAGCCGGTCTTTTTTATTCTTGACACACCAAACACAGGCAGTCAGCCCCTCCCATATCAAGCAATCAGCGTACTCCAATTATACGGGGTGCGGCTTCAAAATTCAATAAGGAGGTGTCCTATGCCCTACATTCACTTCACAGAAGAACAAAAACGCCAGGCCAACACGGTTGATCTGGCAGAGTTCCTCCGCTTCAAGGGGGAGCCGCTCACCCGCTCTGGGCGGGAGCTGCGCATGGAGCGCAACCACAGCGTCACTGTCCGGGGCAGCGAGTGGTACGACCATGCCGCCGAAAAGGGCGGCGGGCCGGTGTCCTTCCTCAAGGAGTTCTACGGCATGGACTACCAGGAGGCAGTCCTCGCCCTGCTGGATCAGGACGTCAGCCAGCTCTGCTCCCAAGTGGACACACCCAGAGAAAAAGAGAAAAAGGAGTTTGTCCTGCCGCCCGCCAACGATGACAATCGGCGGGTGTTCGCATATCTGCTCAAGCACCGGCACCTGGACCGCGATGTCCTCGCTACGTTCGTCCGGCTGGGCCTCATCTACGAGGACAAGGGGTACCACAATGTCGTGTTCGTGGGCAAGGATGACAAATGCGAACCCCACCATGCCCACAAGCGCAGCACCAACAGCCGGGGCAAGTCCTTTCGCATGACCGTGGAGGGCAGCGACTTCCGTTGTGCTTTCAACTGGCCCGGCTCCAGCGGGCATCTGCTGGTGTTCGAAGCGCCCATTGATATGCTCTCGTTCATCTCCATGCACCACGACAGCAGCTGGACCAAGCACAGCTACGTGGCGCTGTGCGGCACGTCCTCCCAACCCCTGCTGGGGATGCTGGAACGGTACCCGAACATTGAAAATGTCCACCTGTGCCTGGATAATGACCAGGCCGGACAGCTGGCCACCAAACGTCTGGCGAAAGTGGTGCGGGAAAAGGGACTGTCGGTAGACGCGCGGGTGCCCGTGTACAAGGACTGGAATGAGGATCTGTGTTCAAATTTTCAACAGGAATTGGAGGTTCAGCATGAACAGAGCGTATCGTGATTACTGCCGACACATGGGCGCGGCCATGTTCCAGCGGCCCATTTTTACCAATCCAACACTGAGCAGCGAGGAGCTCCTCGCCGTCTACCAGACCGCCAAGAGTACCGATCTGGACATCCTGCGAGATGCCGCTGTCCAGATGTTCCCGGAGCGCTTTCAGGAAAAGCTGCCCCAGCTCTATGCCCACCAGGGCGGTGCCACCGCCTTCCGACACCACGGGGAGGTCACCCGACCCGAGCGCACCATCGGAGCCGTCCCCATGAACCAGATCGGCATCATGTCGGACGGCATGGCGTATCCGTACTGAGGTGAAGCCATGCCGCAACAATTTATCATTTTGATCTTCGCTGCCGCTGCCCTGCTGGTCATTGGCGGAGTTTCTTTTTTATCCAGCCAGGGATCGCTGAACAACATCAAGTCCAAGCCCGTAGGCGATGGTCAGCACGGCACTGCCCGCTGGGCCACGCCGAAAGAAATCGGCAAGACGTTCCATCATGTCCCCTTCCGCCCTGCTGAGTGGCGGAAGGGAGTAAACCGACCCAACGTGCAGGGCCTGGTGTTGGGATCGCTGGGAAAGAAGGGCAAGATCACCGCCCTCGTGGATAGCGATGACATCCACTGCCTCATGATTGGCGCGGCGGGCGTTGGCAAGACGGCCTTCTTCCTATATCCCAATCTGGAATATGCCTGTGCCTGCGGGATGAGCTTTCTGGCCTTGGATACCAAAGGTGATCTGGCACGGAACTACGGCGCCATCGCCCAGAAGCACTATGGCTACCAAGTGTCCATCATCGACCTGCGCAACCCCACCCGCTCTGACGGGTTCAATTTCCTGACGCTGGCCAACACTTACATGGATCAGGCGGTAGAACACCCGGAGGATCTGGCGGCGCGGGCCAAGGCGGAGAAGTACGCCAAGATCCTCGCCAAAACCATCATCAGCCCGGACGGGGACAGCGGCAGCTATGGGCAGAACGCCTTTTTCTACGACTCCGCCGAAGGGCTCCTCACCGCAGTTATTCTCCTGCTGGCGGAGTTCCTGCCGCCCAAGAAGATCGACGGCCAACTCCGGGAGCGCCGCCACATCGTGTCAGTGTTCAAACTGGTGCAGGATCTGCTGGAACCGTCCGGGGCCAAGGGAAAAAGCTGCTTCCAGGTGTTGATGAGCCGCCTGCCCTCTGAGCACAAGGCCCGGTGGTTCGCCGGTGCGGCGCTGAACACCTCGGAGCAGGCCATGGCATCGGTACTGTCCACGGTGCTGTCCCGGCTAAACGCATTTCTGGACACGGAGCTGGAGCAGACGATCTGCTTTGACAGTCCGCTGGACGCGGAGAGCTTCGCCAGCAAAAAGTCCGCCATCTTCCTGGTACTCCCCGAGGAGGATCAGACCAAGAATTTTATGGCGGGACTCATGATCCAGAATTTGAGCCGAGAGCTATTCTCTGTGGCCGACGAAAACGGCGGCAAGCTGAAAAACCGGGTGGTTTTGTTCTGCGATGAGTTCGGCACCATGCCGCCCTTCGATGTGTTGTCCCTGTTCAGTGCTGGCCGATCCCGAAAGCTCACCATGCTGCCCATCATCCAGAGCTTGGCGCAGCTCGAAAAAAACTATGGAAAAGAGGGCGCTGAGATTATATCGGACAATTGCCAGGACACGATTTTTGGCGGCTTCGCACCCAACAGCAAGACCGCCGAGGAGCTGTCCCGCTCCCTTGGCACCTACACTGTACAGTCCGGCTCCGTCAGCCGGAGCAAGGGGGAAAACAGCCAGTCCCTCCAGATGGCGGAGCGTGCCCTCATGACACCGGATGAGCTGAAGTCCATCCCAAAAGGCAAGTTCGTGGTGATGAAAACTGGCTCCCACCCCATGCGGACGCGGCTGCGGCTGTTCCTGGACTGGGGCATCACCTTCGGCGATCCATACCAGACACCGGAGCATGGTCAGCGGAAGATATACTACGCCGGACGGCAGGAGTTGGAGGACGCCATCATCGCACGGTTCTGGACAGCACCAGAGGAGAAAGAAACAGCCCGTCCCCCACAGAAAGGACGGTCTGGGCAAAATAACGGTAGGTACATCCAGCAGAATAGTCACAGCCAGACAGGCCAGCCGCTGGCGACCTTTCCCAAAAAGCAGGACGCTCCGCCCGCAGACGCTGATGGGAGGTGATATCGTGGCCTATTACGATTCCATTTATCAGGATTCCGAATTGAGCCACCGGGCTAAGGCGGTGTATATCTATTTGAAGGATCACTCCAACAAAGAAAGCACCTGCTGGCCGGGGATCAACACCATTGCGGCTGGGCTAAACCTCTCCCGCTCGACTGTGAAACGGGCGCTGGATGATTTGGTAAAGGCAGGGCTGGTGGAGAAGTCCAGCCGTTGGCGGGATAATGGGAGTTTGTCCTCCAACCTATATCGGATCAAATAGCGGCATCAAAAGTTTTGCCTGCGTTTGGACCCTTCAACATTGCACATAAAAAATCAATATTTTACTTGCAATTCCCACAATGATATTTGGTAGTTAGGCAAGGATTATAACTTACCTATCTCCAGTATCGTGAAAAACTCTCAGTTCCCGTTTTCCGGGGCAGCAATAGCAGCCTGATCCTTGGGCAATCCCTTTTCTGCCGTCCACAGAAAGATGAGCAAAGCGCAGACAGCATGGGTGTCCCTGCCGCCATGAAAGCACTGTAGATCGACATGATTTTATGTCAGGCAGTTCACCACTAAGATGGAGATACCCAGCACTGCAAGCACTACGCCGGTAGCCCGGTTGAGCACAATGGGACTCGCCTTGTTGGCAAACCAGGCCGCGATCTGGGCCCAGAGCAGGGTGGACGATACGCAGAACAGCAACACCCATAGGTTCGGCATCCCACCGATGACGAAATGGCTGATCGAGCCGGTGAACGCGGTGAAGGCCATGATGAACACACTGGTGCCCACAGCGGTTTTCAACTCATACCCAAGCACGGAGGTGAGGATGAGCAGCATCATCATACCGCCGCCCGCACCGATGAAGCCGCAGATGAAACCAATCATGGCGCCGCAGATGATGGATTGGATGATCCGTTTTTGGGGATCCACCGCCTCCATGGACTCCTTGGTTGTCATGACAGGTTTGACGATGAACTTGATGCCCAGCAGCAAAGTCATAAACACGGAGAAATTGCCCATGGTGGCGGAAGGCACCATGCTGGACACCCAACTGCCCACCAGGGTGAAGCACAGCACAGTGATCATCATCACCAGGCCGTTTTTTACATCCAGATTTTTGTTTTTGCCATAGGTATAGGCAGATATGGCGCTGGCCAGTACATCACTGGCTAAGGCAATGCCCACCGCCTCGTAAGGATCCATCTGAAGGAAGGTGATCAGCATGGGGCTGATGACAGCGGCGGCACTCATGCCGGCAAAACCGGTGCCCAGGCCCGCGCCGATGCCGGCGACAAAGCAGATGAAGAATGTAAACACGGAAAAACCTCACTTTTTCACAGCGTCCCGGATGTTCCGGGCAATTTTTTTTGCAATGGCCTCTATCAATTGTTCTTCCTCCTGAGTGAAGCCCCGGAGCATAGTCTGATAAAAGGATCTCTGGGCGGCCTGGCCATCTCGAATGATTTCCTCGGCTGCGGGCAGGGGGAAAAGCAATCGTGTCTTGCGGTTGCCCTTGGGGTGTTCGGCGGACAGCAGGTTCTTGTCTTGGAGAGAGTGGACCGCTGCCGACACATGGGATTTGGTCCACTGACGCAGCCGTACCGCCTCTGCCGCCGTGTTATGGGCAGGGTTATTGGCGAGGAACAGCAGCAAGTCCAATTC
>JAIEFH010000303.1 GCA_029067025.1 Oscillospiraceae bacterium
CCCCCCTATCTACACGTACGGTTTCTGCGGCAGCGTCTGATGTGTATACGACACTGTTTTGGGGGCGTTCGGCGCGGCCTTGGGGGCGGGCGCCGCCTCCTGCTTGGGCTCGTGGTACACATCGGCGTAGATGGACTCGATGGAGTCCACCTGGTTGTGCTGGGTCAGGTGCTCAAAAATAATGGACAGCTCCCGGTCCGTTAAAATCTTGGTGGGAGACACCGTCTCTTTGGTATGTTCGGTCAGAATGGCGGTAATGGCTTTGGCTTGCATCCCAAAGTCCTTGGCCACATCCCGGGCGTTCAGTTTCGCAAGGCTCAAACAGGCCACCTCCTATGATTCGCGTGGAGCGGGCTTCTTTTCGGCCCGCGGTTTCTTTTTCTCGGTCAGCAGGGGTTCCAGGGCGGGGCGCAGACTCTCGTCTGTCTGGATCAGCTTTTCCGCGAACGCGGCCGCCAGTCCCTGGTCGGTGAGGGCGGCCACGGCGCACAGCTTGCGGCCCAGCGCGCCTCCCAGGGTTTCCTTGTCCCAGGGCAGGCGGATCCAGGGCACGCCGCCCGTCTCCGCCATGCGTCCGGCGCGGTCAACGCTGTTCTTGGCGGCGTCCGCGGCGGACATCACCAGCCGCGCCCGGCGTGTTTTACAGGCATCCTGCACCGGTTCCTCGCCCACGGCGAGATTGCTCCCCCGCAGGGCCAGACCCAGCAGGGATAGGGCGCTGTCAGTCACCGCCGTCACCCGCCTTCATCTGCGCCTCCAGCGCCTCCCAGACCTCCGGGGCCACCTGGGCGGACAGCGCCCGCTCAATGGCCCGGCTCTTTTTCGCCCTTGCCAGACACGCGGGGTCAGGGCACAGGTAAGCCCCCCGTCCCGGCTTCTTGCCCCGGAAGTCCAATGACAATTCCCCCTCGGGGGAGCGCACCACCCGGATCAGCTCAGGCTTGGGCTTCATCTCCCGGCAGCCAAGGCATTGGCGCATGGGTATCTTTTTGGGCATTACGCTCCCTCCCCTGTGAAGGATTACTCCATTACCTCAATATCCTCCTCGTCGCTGTCCGGCTCCTCCTCGGGGGGCTCGGGGGCGCTGGCGGGACGGATGTCGATCTTAAAGCCCGTCAAACGGGCGGCAAGCCGGGCGTTCTGCCCCTCCTTGCCAATGGCCAGGGACAGCTGGTCGTCGGGGACGACCACCCGGCAGCTTCCCGGC
>JAIEFH010000304.1 GCA_029067025.1 Oscillospiraceae bacterium
GGAAAGGCCGCACCGGCGGATGTTCTGCCGGCACACCCGCAGGGCGTCTTCCGACCACTCCGCCAGGATGACCCGGGTATTGGGACAGTTGTCCGCGATGGCAAGGCCGATGCAGCCGCTTCCGGCGCACAAATCCAGCACCCGCGTCCCGTCCGGCAGATCCCGGACAAACAGGATCCCCCGCTCCACCAGCGTCTCGGTGTCCGGCCGGGGAATGAGCACGTCCCGGCAGACGTCCAGAGTCAGGCCGTAGAACTCCCACTCGCCGATGAGGTAGGCCACCGGCTCCCCTTTCAGGCGGCGCTCCAGCAGACCCCGGAAGCGGCGCTCCACCTCGTCGGAGGCATACAGCGGCAGATCCCGGAGGAATTCTCCCCGACTCTTGCCCGAGGCAAAGCACAGCAGCTCCTGGGCCTCCAACTGGGCCTGTTCCACCCCCATCCCTTTCAGGGCCTTCCGGGCGTCCAGATATAGGTCGTTATAGGTGGCGGGCATGGGTTCTCACCCCCTCTAGTCTAATGTTGTCACATTGTGGCTGCTCCCGGGCGCTCCGTACTTCTTGCTTACCACTTGTCCGCGCCCTTTTCCTCGGGCAGCACCCGCTTCAGCGCCTCGATCCCCACCTCGATCATGGAATCGTCCGGCTCGAAGGTGGTGAAGTTCTGCATCCACATTCCAGGGCCCCGCAAGACTCTGCACACCGGGCCGTCGTGGCCGCCTACATAGCGGTTGAACTCGTAGGTCACCCCCACGATAATGGGCAGCATCAGCAGATGCAGCGCCATGCGTAAAAAGGTGTTTTCAATCTCCAAGGGGGTAAACACCACAATGGATAGGAAAATGGACACCGTGATGACCACGAACAGGAAGCTGGTGCCACACCGGGGATGATGCCGGGGCTGCTTGCGGACATTTTCCACCGTCAGCTCCAGGCCGTTTTCATAGCAGTAGATGGTCTTATGCTCCGCTCCATGGTACTCAAATACCCGGTGGATCTCCTTCATCTTGGAGCATAGGTACAGGTAGGTCATGAAGATGACCACCTTCAGCACACCTTCGATCACCGAGCGCACCCACAGCGGCATGGTCGTCCACGCCAGCCCGATCAGCCCCGTCAGGGCGGTGGGCAGCAGGATGAACAGCCCCACGGAAAAGGCGATGCCGATCACCGCCGCCAGGGTGATGATGATGCTCATGGCCTTTTTCTCCTCAAAATGGTCGCTGATCCATTTATCCAGGCCCGTCAGCTCTTCCTCCTCCATGCTGCCGTCGTCGGACAGCTCGGCAGAGCGCATCAGCGCCTTCATGCCGTGAACCATGGAGCCGCCGAAGATGAACAATCCCCGGATAAAGGGCAGCTTGGCCAGCCCCGACCGGGGCTTGGCGGCCTCCTCCTCAATGGTCAGCCCGCCGTCCGGCCTGCGCACCACCATGGCCCGTTTCCCTGGACCCTGCATGAGGATGCCCTCAATCAGCGCCTGCCCGCCGCAGCTCGTCTTGAAGGGGGTATTTGTATCTCGTTTTGCCATGTCCTGTCTCCTTTGTCCCGCCGATTTTCCACAGTATATCAGAAGCGGCGGAAAAACGCAAGGGTTTTTGAACTTTTGTTCGATATTTGATCCAGCCCTACACGCTTTCTACTCCGATGGGCAGGCGGATGGTAACCACACATCCGCCGCCGGAGGCGTTGCCGATGTCCAGGCTGCCGTTGTGGCTGTTGATGATCTCGTCGCACACGGCCAGGCCGATGCCGGAGCCCCGGGCCTTGGATGAACCTTTATAGAACTTGTATTTGATGAAGGGCAGCTCGTCCTCCGGCACGCCGGGGCCGTGATCCCGGATGCGGATGACCACCTCGTCCTCCTCCCGGCCCACGGACACCTCCACCCGGCCTCCTGAGCCGCCGTGCTTGTCCGCGTTGTCCAGCAGGTTACAGAACACCTGCCGCAGCCGCTCCGGGTCGCCGCTGATGATGGGCAGCTCTTCCGTACTCTCGGTATAGTCCAGCTCCAATCCCTTGCGGCGGAAGAACTCCCGGTAGGTGTACACCGCGTCCTCCAGCTCCGCCAGGATGTCGATGGGCTCCACTGACAAATTGAACCGCCCTGTCTCCATCCGGGAGAACTCCAGCAGCTCCTCCACCATGCGGGTCAGCCGCTGGGCCTCGGACACGATGATGCCCATCCCCTTCTTCACGTCGGCGGCACCCCGGACCTCGCCGCTGTACAGCGTCTCCGCCCAGCCGTTGATGGCGGTGAGCGGCGTACGCAGCTCGTGGGAGACGGAGGAGATAAACTCCGACTGGGTTCGCTCGGCCTGGTCGATCTTCATGGACATATCGTTGATGCTGTCCACCAGCTCGCCCATCTCATCGTCGGACCGCTTCTCCATCTGCACGCCGTAGCTGCCCGCGGCGATGCGCTTGGCGGTCTCCGTCACCCGGATCACCGGGTCCAGCACGGAGCGGATGAAATAGGAGGCGATGATCCCCATGACGATCAGGATAGACAGCCCGATGGCGGAGGTGACCGCCACAATGCGGATCATCTGATTCTGCACCTCCCGCAGGGAGGTGACCATCCGAACCACGCCGACCACCGTGCCGTTATAGATCACCGGGGCCGAGGCGGAGATCACGCTGTCGCCGGTGTCCGGGTCGATCCCCTCAAAGGTGCGCACCCGCTTGAGGCTGATGGCGGAGGTCGTATCGGGGCTGTTGACGCTGGCGCCGGAGATGCCTACCATGGAGGAGATTTTCACCCGCCCGTCGGCGTTGAGGATCTGCACCTCAATCACGGTCTTTTCCTCGAACTGATTGACAAACTGCCGCGCGGTGGCGAGATAGTTGGTCTCGGTATAGTTGCGGAACATCCCGGCGGCAGTCTGGGCCTTGCTCTCCAGCGTAGCCAGGATGGTGGAGGTATAATAGCTGTACATGGCGATGGAGAACGCGCTCACCGCAAAGGCCACTACCACCAGGGTGACGGCCAGAGTGTTCATCAGCCAGCGGCGGCGCAGCCGCCCCCGGCGCCGTGTCTTAGCGGGAACTTCCGGCTGGAGCTCCTCCACTGGATCGCCCTCCCGCTTGGGCGTAATCGGCGGGCTTTTTTTCCGCTTCCGCCGATTTTCCGTATCCATCCTTCCGTCCCCCCTCTGCTCAGCGTCCCGCAGGGTCAATTACACTTCCCATTCGTACCCGTAGCCCCACACCGTACTGATGTGGGCGGGATTCTGGGGATCATCCTCTAGTTTGATGCGCAGGCGGCGGATATTCACGTCCACAATCTTCAGCTCGCCTAAATACTCCTTGCCCCAGACGGCCTCCAAAATCTCCTCCCGGGCCAGGGCCTTCCCCGGGTTCTCCATAAACAGCTTCACAATGGAGTACTCCACCTGGGTGAGCTTGATCCGCTTGCCGTTCTTCTCCAGCGTGCGGTTGCGGGTATTGAGCAGGAAGGGGGGCTGGCTCAGCTCGTCCAGATCCTGCACGGGCACGCCCCCCGTCCGGCGGAACAGCGCGTCCACCCGGGCGGTGAGTTCCGCCGGGGAAAACGGCTTGGTCACATAGTCGTCCGCCCCGGTCATCAGGCCGCTGACCTTGTCCATCTCCTGGGTGCGGGCGGTGAGCATAATAATGCCCATCTGGGAATTGCCCGCCCGGATGCGGCGGCACACCTCGAAGCCATCCATCTCCCCGGGGAGCATGATGTCCAGCAGGGCCACCTGTATGTCGGGATTCTTCTGGATCTGGGCCAGCGCCTCCTCGCCGGTGCCGGCCTCAATGGTATCATAACCCGCCCGCTTCAGGTTGATGACCACAAAGCTGCGGATATTGGTCTCGTCCTCCAAAACCAGTACCTTGCGCATGATAAAACGTTCCCCCACTTTCTAAATTACATCGCTGCCATATTATTTGTTTGCCGACCAATCCGCCAGAATGGGTTTAAACCGATTGGCCAGCTCCTCCTCATCCAAACCGCAGTCCCATACTGACTGATCCAGCGCGGCGCAGTAAATGGCGCTGCTGTCGCTATAGAGCACCACCCGGCCGGGCAGCTGGGAGCGGGTGCTTCGGTTGTTGCCGGTGAGACAGTAAATGGTGAGGAATTTTTCCGGCTCGCCTCCCTCGCGATCCGGCCAGTAGTAGAACACCACCGCCCGCTCGCCCCGGCCGCTGAGGCTGTCGTCCCGGGCCACGGTGATATTGTTGATGTCCCAGCCGTTGGGCAGGGTGAGGTACCAGCCGTCGGTAAAGGAATGATAGGTGATGCCGCTGGTCGCCCCCTTGCCGGAGGAGTCAAACTGCTGCCAATAGATGAGGTGCTGGGTGGAGGGGGCCTCCGGATCCACCGGGGTCAGCGACTGGGGCCTGGGAACCTCCAGCACACCGTCGCTGTTGATGTCAAACGTGACCGCCGAGGTATTGTTCCAGCAGGTGGTAAGGCTCACACCGCTCTCCGTGTCCCGGGTGACGTTGACCAGCCCGTCGGGCTCCAGCGTGAGGATGTCGGTGAGCCAGCCGTTCTCCAGCTCCAGGGTGACATACACCCCAAGCTTCCCGTCGGACAGCAGCCCCGCCTCCGACGCCGTCACGTCTTTCAGGCCGTCCGACAGAGGGGCGGTGGACGCCAGCACCATCACGCCGTCCTGATAGTCATAGTATTCCGCCAGATTATATCCCTCGCCGGTGGTGTCCTGCTGGAATACCAGCAGCTCCCGGCTGCCGTCCTGATCCAGATCCACGGTGGTATACGCCTCGTTGTAGGTGGTGCTCATCAGCTCGTTGGCCCCCGTGCCGCTGAAGCTGTAGGCGGATAAAATGTGTACGCCGGCGCTGAGCTGCCAGCTGACGATCATCTCCCGGCTGCCGTCCCCGGTGAGATCCTCATAGGCCACAGAGTTGATGGTGGTGCCCTCTCCCGACAATACGTGGGCCTTGCGGTAGGTCTGATCCTCCCCCTGCTGGAACAGACACACCCGCATGGGCTTCTCATCGGCGGAGGTCACCCGGAGGAACACCGCCGCCGTCTCCTGTTCGCCGTCGCCATCCATGTCCAGCAGCTGGACGGTGGAGGTATTTTTGCCGTAGTTGATGGTGGCGTACTCCGCCCCCAGCTCGCTCATGGTGGCGTTGATTGTGTTCTGAAGATCCCGGTATTCCTGGGGCAGAACGGGCAGGGCATACAGGTCGTCCACCGGCTTGAACATACAGCCGCTCAAACTGAGCCCCATCACAGTGCCCAGCGCCGCCAGCAGAAAACGCCGCTTCATCGTTCTTCCCTCCCCTATGTATCATCATTGCGGTTCGCAGTTAGAGGACATTATGTCACAGGCGCAAAGCGCCGTTGTGACATATAATTGAAATCAAATATAATAGCCGCATCGCGGCTATTATATCACAGATTTTCTTTCCTGCCTATGGATTTTTTGTGAATGAGAAAAATTTCTGGAAACGCCAAAGGGCGGCGCTGTACGCGCCGCCCCTGCCGCTCTTCACTTCGTGCCGCCATCCCCCCGGGGATAGGGCTTTGGCTCGTCGGTGCGGCCCAACAGATAATCCATGCTGGTGTCCAGCGCTATTGCAATCCGTATGCACTGCTCAACAGACATATAGCGCCGCCCGCGTTCGATTTTGGAATATGCGCTTTGGTCAATGCCGGTGAGCATCTGCATTTGAGCCTGTGTATAGCCGCGTTCTTTACGAAGATCCCTAATTCTTGACATAAATATCACCCAAGATAAATATATCAAAATTACCCTACTGTTTTTAGGGTTGAATTGACCTATAACCGTAAATAGAGTAAGTGAACGACAAAAGCACAAGGGGCATTGAGCCCCTTGTGCTTTTTGTATCCACGGCCTGTCACACCTGCCGTTTTTCCGCCCTCAGGACGATGTTCTCCCGCTCCACCGCCAGGCACAGGGTGTCCCCCTCTCCCAGCTGCTCGGACAGCAGCAGGTCGGCGGCGGGCTCCTCCACCCTCCGGCGCACCGCGCGGCGGATGGGTCGGGCCCCCTGCTCCCGCTCGAGCCCCGGGTCGGCCAGCAGGGACACCGCCTCCCACTTGGCGTCCAGATCCACTCCAAGCTCGGACAGCCGGCCCCGCACGCTGCCCAGCATCCGCAGGGCAATGCGCTCCATGTCCCGGCGCTCCAGGCGGTCAAACAGGATTACCTCGTCCAAGCGGTTGAGAAACTCCGGCTTGAACCGGCCCTTTAGCTCCGCCATCACCGCCTCCCGGCGCCTGTCGTCGGGATTTCCTCCGGCAAAACCCAGGGGGGGCGACTTGCTCACCAGCTTCTGCGCGCCGATGTTGGAGGTCATCACCACCACCGTGTTGCGGAAGTCCGCCTTTCTCCCCTGCCCGTCGGTGAGCTGGCCGTCCTCCATCACCTGTAAGAGGATGTTCTGCATATCGTCATGGGCCTTCTCCAGCTCGTCGAACAGCACCACCGACCAGGGGCGGCGGCGCACCTGCTCGGTGAGCTGGCCCCCCTCCTCGTGGCCCACATAGCCCGGAGGGGAACCCACCAGCCTGGATGTGGCGTGCTTTTCCATATATTCCGACATATCAAAGCGGATCAGCGCGTCCTCGCTGCCGAACAGCGCCGCCGCCAACGCGCGGCACAGCTCCGTCTTGCCCACGCCGGTGGGGCCCATGAACAGGAATACCCCGATGGGGCGGTTGGGCTCCTTCAGCCCCACCCGGCCGCGGCGGATGGCGGCCGCCACGGCGGACACCGCCTGATCCTGCCCCACCACTCTGCGGTGAAGCTCCCCCTCCAACTCCAGCAAACGACGGGCTTCTCCCTTGGTGATGGACTCCAGAGGGATGCCCGTCCACTGGGCCAGCACCGCCGCGATCTCCTCCCGGCCCAACTCCCGGGCGGTGCCGCCCTTCTGGCGGCTCTGCTTGCGGTCCAGCTCCCGGCGGAAGTCCGCCTCCGCGTCCCGCAGCATGGCGGCCCGCTCAAAATCCTGCATGGCGATGGCCTGGGCCTTCTCCCGGGCCGCCCGCTCCGCCCGGTCGGACAGCGCCCGCAGGGTGATGGGCACCTCCTCCTCCACCCGCATCCGGGCCGCGCCCTCGTCAATGAGATCGATGGCCTTGTCCGGCAGATAGCGGTCGGGCAGATAGCGCTGGGACAGCTCCACCGCCGCGTCGATGGCCTCGTCGGAAATGGTCAGGCCATGGTGTTCCTCATACCGGCGGCGCAGGCCCCGCAGGATGGCCTTGGCCTGGTCCGGGGTGGGCTCCGCCACCCGCACGGGCTGGAAGCGCCGCTCCAGGGCCGCGTCCTTCTCAATATACTTGCGGTATTCTTCCAGGGTTGTCGCGCCGACAACCTGTATTTCCCCCCGGCTCAACGCCGGCTTAAGAATGTTGGCCGCGTCGATGGCCCCCTCGGCGGAACCCGCCCCTACAATGTTATGGAGTTCGTCCAAAAACAGGATCACGTTGCCCGCCCGGCGCACCTCGGCCAGCACCTGGTTCACCCGCTCCTCAAACTCGCCCCGGTACTTGGTGCCCGCCACCATGGACACCAGGTCCAGGCTCAGCAGCCGCTTGCCCCGCAGGGGCTCGGGCACCGCCCCGGATGCCATGCGCAGGGCCAGCCCCTCCGCCACCGCCGTCTTGCCCACGCCCGGCTCACCGATGAGGGCGGGGTTGTTTTTCGTGCGCCGGGCCAGGATCTGGATTACCCGGCCCACCTCCTGCTCCCGGCCCACCAGGGGGTCCAGCGCGCCCAGCGCCGCCATCCGGGTCAGATCCCGGGAAAACCGGTCGGTAAGGCGGGTCTCCGCCCCCTCCCGGGCGCGGGGCCGCTCCTCCCGGTAGAGGGCCTGGGGGTCGCCCCCCGGCCTCCCGGCTGTATTTTGAGGCGTCTGCCGCCCTTTGTCCCGATCCATCATAAAAAAACCCCGCAATCTTTGAAAAATGCTCAGCCGTTCCATGTGTTCCACTCCCATCGTCCGGTGGAATATCGTCACTTGGCAAGGATGGGAAATTTTTGCCCAAATTATACATTTCTGCCTGTCAAAATTTCATATTGCATTTTTCAAAAGATGTGGTACAATAAGAAACGGTTCAAAACATTAACATTGCTTTGGAGGTGTATGTTACATGGCACGTAAAATTGGTGACGCCTGCGTCTCCTGCGGCGCTTGCGAGTCTGCCTGCCCCGTGGGCGCGATCTCTATGGGCAGCGATCACATGGAAATCGACGCCGGCGCCTGCATCGACTGCGGCGCTTGCGAGGGCACCTGCCCCATGGGCGCGATCGAGGCCGAGTAATCTGTGAAACGCGAAAATCTCCCGCTCTCCCACCCGGAGGGCGGGAGATTTGCTTTTTGCCCGTCCTTTTTCCAAACTCTGGATGGGCAGATTTTTTCCCTCTTTCCCGGTTCGTCAAAATGCTCCCATTTCTCCCTGCTGTTTCCAAAATCGGTTGGTTAAATCGCTGATTTTGTGGAAACTTTAACATTTAAACCCAAAATATCATGGATTTAACCGGGCGGTTATGCTATACTGTGTAGCTGGTGGGAGACGGTTTTCCCACCGGCACCATTAGCTCGCGTCCGTCTCCGTTTTCGGGCTCGGGCGCTGAAGTAATATACTATAATCTAGAGGAGGAACTTTGCTATGGAAACCTATGGTCTGGAAAAGCTCGGCATCACCGGCATCAAGGAAATCGTTTACAACCCCACTTATGAGCAGCTCTTTGAGGCGGAGATGGACCCCACTCTGGAGG
>JAIEFH010000305.1 GCA_029067025.1 Oscillospiraceae bacterium
GTTCTGCTCCCTGTTCTGCGCCCTGTGCTGCCTGATCGCGGGGAGCGCCGCGGGCTGCGGGGCGATGGCCTTTCTGGCGTCTCTGGCGTCGCTGGGCCTGGCAGGAGGAATCGTCCCGCCTGTGCTGCTGCCCCGCACCATCCAGCGGCTGGGCTGGCTGTCCCCGGTGACCTGGCTCCGGCAGCTGGCCGCTTGGCCCATGGGTTATGAGGTGCCAGCGTCCACCTGGGTCTGCCTGGCCCTGTCCACCATAGGGATGGGGCTGCTGGCCTGGGTGCTGTACCGCCGCGAGGTGGAGCGGCAGGAGGTGGAGCGGTGAGCTTTTTGTGGACTTCTCTGAAAAACGCCCTGCGGGCCCAGGCCACCAGTTGGCGGACGTGGCTGTTGCTGCTCCTGCTGCCGGTGCTGACCTTCGGCGCGCGCCTTGCCCTTCCTGCGGAGGAGGCGGCCACCCCCGTCCAGGTGGGAGTGGTGCTGCCCGCCCGGGGCGGGGAGGAGTTTTGGAATCGGCTGGACAAGCGCGGCGGGCTGGTGGTGACGTTCTGCCAGTCGGACGCGGACCAGGCGGAGCGCCAGGTGGCTGCGGGCCGCTGGGACTGCGCCCTGGTGCTGCCGGAGGACTTTGAGGCGCGGCTGGCCCGGCGCGACACCGATGAGCTGTTTACCCTGCTGGTGGGCCCTGGCTCCACCGTCTACCCCATGGTGCGGGAGACGGTGACGGCCTGCGTAGCTGAGCTGACCGCCCCCGGCGTGGCGGAGGACTATCTGGTGGACAGCGGCATCCTGGACCGGGAGGGGGCCGCCGCGGCGCGGCCCCGGCTGGAGGAGACGCTGCTGGATCAGGAGCGGGTGCTGGTGTCCATGGAGACGGTGGACGGCCGGCCATTGGCTCCCATTGACTTGGCGGACAGCGGGGTGGACGGCCTGCTGGCGGGACTGATTGCCATTGTGCTGTCTGTCTGGGCGCTGTTCACCGCCATGGATCTGGGCCGATGGCTGGACAGCCCATTTGCCCGGCGGCTGCGCCCCCTGCGGGGGAGGCTGGCCCTGCTTCTGCCCCGGATGGCGGGGGCGCTGCTCCCCGCCCTGTGCTCCGGGGTGCTGGCCCTGCTGGCGCTGGAGCGGCCCTGGGCCTGTCTTTTGCCGCTGACGGCCTATCTGATGTTCTGGGGGGCGCTGGCGCTTCTTTTGGCCCGGTGCAGGGCGGTGTGGAGCGCCCTGCCGGCGGCGGTGCCCTTTGTGCCGGTACTGGCGCTGCTGCTGTCCCCGGTGCTGATCGACCTGTCCCTGCTGTTCCCCGTTTTGGCTCCGGCGGTGCGGTGGTCGCCCGTGTCCCTCTATCTGCGGGCCTGCGGCGGGAGCTGGAAGGACGCTCTGTCTCTGGCCGCTGTTGGGATCGTGATACCGGCGGCGCTGTGGATGGCTGACCGGTGCGCGAAGCAAAAAGGCCTGGGTTAAAAAGCCGCAAAAAAGCTCTTCCCATTTTCGGACAGTCCAGTTATAATAAGGGAAAGAGGCGGAGGACCGTCCTCTCTTTGAAAGCCTTATCATTTTACTGAGTAAAGGAGCGCGTTTTATGTCCATCTTAGTTTGCGGCGGCGCCGGCTATATCGGTAGCCACACCTGTGTGGAGCTTCTCAACGCGGGGTATGATATTGTGGTGGCGGACAACCTGGCCAACTCCAGCGAGGAAGCTTTGCGCCGGGTGGAGAAGATCACCGGGAAGACCGTCCCCTTCATTAAGACGGAGCTGTGCCATGACGACGAGGTTGAGGCGCTGTTCGCCCAGCACCCGGACATCGACGCGGTGATCCACTTTGCCGGACTGAAGGCGGTGGGGGAGAGCGTGGCCAAGCCGCTGGAGTACTACTCCAACAACCTCATCAGCACGCTGTATCTGCTGAGTGCCATGCGCCGCCACGGGGTGAAGAACTTTGTGTTCT
This sequence comes from Oscillospiraceae bacterium, assembly GCA_029067025.1. Lineage (GTDB taxonomy): Bacteria > Bacillota > Clostridia > Oscillospirales > Oscillospiraceae > Enterenecus. The sequence goes on from JAIEFH010000305.1 coordinate 1,944, forward strand.
CCTCCTCCGCCACCGTGTACGGCGACCCCGCCACCGTGCCCATCCGGGAGGACTTCCCCACCGGCGGCACCACCAACCCCTACGGCACCTCCAAGCTGTTCCAGGAGAAGATCCTGATGGATGTGTGCGCCGCCGACCCCGAGCTGAACGTGGCCCTGCTGCGGTACTTCAACCCCATCGGCGCCCACGAGTCCGGCCTGATGGGGGAGGACCCCAACGGCATCCCCAACAACCTGGTGCCCTACATCGCCAAGGTGGCGGTGGGCCAGCTGGAGAAGGTCCACGTCTACGGCAATGACTACGACACCCCCGACGGCACCGGCGTGCGGGATTATATTCACGTCG
>JAIEFH010000306.1 GCA_029067025.1 Oscillospiraceae bacterium
GGCCAAGGCCAATCCCCCCCACCCGCGGCGCTCCCGCCCCCACCACAGCCGCAAATCCGGCGGCGGGCAGGCGTCCCAGCCGCCCCAGGCTTAACCCAAAATCCCGCCGCCCCGCGGCGGGATTTTCCCGTCCCGCGGCGGGATTTTCCCGTCCCGCGGCGGGATTTTCCCGTCCCGCGCAACCTTTTGCCCCTCTCCGGGGTATTATAAGTGACAGGCAAAAACGCGCCGCGGCCGAGGCGCGGAAGAAAGAAGGCGATGGCCTTGACACAGGAACAGCGCACGTCGGAGGTTCAGCGCTGGGGCGACATGGTTTGGCGGCTGGCCCTGGCCCGCACCGCCAGCGTCCCCGACGCGGAGGACGTGTTTCAGGAGGTCTTTTTGCGCTATTTCCACCATGAGGACCGGTTTGAAAGCGACGAGCACCGCAAGGCGTGGCTCCTGCGCTGCACCATCAACCGGTGCAAGAGCGTGGCGGCCTCCCCCTGGCGGCGGCGCACCGTGCCGCTGGAAACCGCCGAGGAGGTGGGCGTGGAGGACGATTACCGGGAGGTGTACGCCGCGGTGCTCTCCCTGCCCGCCAAGTACCGGGCCGTCATCCATCTGCACTACTTCGAGGGCCTGTCGGTGGCTGAGATCGCCGCCGCTCTGCAATCGACGGAGGGCACCGTCAAGTCCCAGCTCAGCCGGGGCCGGGCCCTCCTGCGGGATATGCTTGAGGAGGTAGAACTTTGAAGCGTTATCAAAAAGCAAACGAGGGCATTCACGCTCCCGAGGAGGTAAAGGAAAACGCCGCCCGGCCCAGCCAAAAGCACTCCTACGCCCGCTGGATGGGGGCGGTGGCGGCGGTGCTGGTGGTGGCCCTGATCGGCGGGATCGCCCTGTGGCCGGGGCGGACAGGCGGCCCCGCCGTCCTTTCCGGTGACAATCCCGGCAGCCCCGTCGGCAGAAACGCCGAACCGCCCGAGACCTACGGCGGCGGGTCGCACAAGGCCCTGGCCCTGTCGGAAGCCGTATACCAGCTCCCGGAGATTGAGGTACCCCCTATGCCAACCTGGTCGGACTTCCACTCTGAAAATGAGGACGAGGAGGCGTGGCAGCAGGCCGAGGACGCATGGATGGAGGCCGTTGCGGCCTGGCGGCAGATCGCGTATACCGCGCAGTACAAGCTGGAGGCGAATGAGACAATCGGCGGTTTTATCACCGCGTCCACCGCCCAATTCCTCGCCGGGGCGGGGGAGGACAACCGGGTCTACTCCCCGCTGAACCTGTATATGGCGTTGGCTATGTTGGCGGAGACCGCCGGCGGGGACAGCCGCCAGCAGATTCTGAACGCGCTGGGGGCGGATTCCATCGAGGCCCTGCGAGAGGACGCCGCTGCGGTGTGGCAGAACTATTATCAGGACGGCGACATGGGCATCTCCGTTATGGCCAACTCCCTGTGGCTGCGGGACGACATGAGCTACAGCCAGGACACCTTGGACACCCTGGCGGCCAATTACTACGCCTCCTCCTTCGCCGGGGAGATGGGCTCGGCGGAGTACGACCGGGCCCTGCAGGACTGGGTGAACGAGCAGACCCGGGGCGTCCTGACCGAGCAGGCGGACGGCCTGTCCTTTGACCCGGCCACGGTGCTGGGGCTGGTGTCCACCCTCTACTTCAAAGCCGCGTGGAGCGACCCCTTCAACCCGGACAACAACACCCGGGGCGTGTTCCATTCCCCCGGCCGCAATGTGGAAACGGAATACCTGCACCATGGGGAGTGGTTCGACACACGGTATTATTGGGGGGAGCATTTCTCCGCCATCGGCCTGGGCTTCCAGGCGGACAAATACACTATGTGGCTCATCCTCCCTGACGAGGGGTACACCGTGGACGAGCTGATTACCAGCGGCGAGGCCATGGAGTTCCTGATGTGGGATAAATACGGGGTTTATGACCGGGAGACAGACGAATACGTAGGGGCATGGCCCAACCAGGAATTCCTGCGGGTCAACCTGTCCCTGCCCAAGTTCGACGTGTCCTCCGAGCTGGAGCTGGCGGACGGCCTGAAGGCCCTGGGAATTACCGACGTGTTTGACGGCACCGTCTCCAACTTCGCCCCCCTGGGGGCCGGCACGGACGACCCGCTGTATGTCTCCCAGGCCCAGCACGCCGCCCGGGTGACCATCGACGAGGAGGGCTGCACCGCCGCGTCCTATGTAGACCTGATGCTGTGCGGAGCCGCCCCTCCCCCCGATGAGATCGTGGATTTCACCCTGGACCGCCCCTTCCTGTTCGCCATCACCGGCAACAGCAATCTGCCCCTGTTTCTGGGCGTGGTGAACCAGCCCAACGGGTAGGAACAAAATATATTGACTTTTCCCAAAATCCATGATATTGTGACAAAGGTGAACTAGCACCAGAGAATATTGTGAGAAGGGAGATTTTCAAAATGAAAAGACTGGCTGCCCTGATTGCCGCCGCGATTATGGTCCTCAGCATGGCTGGCTGTTCCTCCAAGTGCAAAGAGGCCGGCTGCGACGATAAGGCTGAGAAGAACGGCTACTGCGCGACCCACTATGCTCTGCATGAACTGGAAAAGCTCTTTGGCTGAGCATAACAAACCAAACGAATCAAGAAGCTCCTCCCCGCATGGCGGGGAGGAGCTTCTTTGTTTATTCACCCAAAACCTTTGCGCAGCGGTCGCACAGCTCGGCATGGTGGCCTGCCGTGCCGATGTGAGCGTCGTGGTTCCAGCACCGGGGACACTTGGGGGCCTCGGACAGCTTCACGGCGGCGCTCACATCGCCGCCCTGCTCCACCGTCACCTTGGACACGATGAACAGCGCGGCCAGCGACTCCTCGCTGAAGCCCAGCTCTTCGGCCAGCGTCAGCGTGATCTCGGCGTCCTGGTTCTTCTTGATGCCCTGGTCCCGGGCCTCTTCCAGCGCCTTGAGCACCACGTCCCGCACCTCAAGCAGCTTGGCCCAGCGGGCAGCTTCCTGCTCGTCCAGCGCCAGGTCGGGGTCGTAGTCCGGGATGCCGTTGAACAGCACGCACTCCCCGTCGTCAGCGGCCCGGTGGGGCATGGCCGTCCAGATTTCCTGGCTGGTGAAGGCCAGGATGGGGGCCAGCATCCGGGTCATGCCGTCCAGGATGATAAACAGGGCGGACTGGGCGGAGGCCCGGGTGGCGTCGTCGCCGCAGTACAGCCGGTCCTTGATGATGTCCAGATAGAAGTTGGACATCTCCACCACGCAGAAGTTGTAGATAGCGCGGTAGACGGTGTGGAACTCGTAGGCGTCATACCCAGCGCGGACAGCCTTGGCCAGGTCGTTGAACGCCGCCACCGCCCACCGGTCCAGGGCCTCCATATCCTTGACCGCCACGGCCTTGTCCGGGTCGAAGCCATCCAGGTTGCCCAGCATATACCGGGCGGTGTTGCGGATCTTCAGATACGCCTGGGAGAGCTGCTTCATGATCTCCTTGGAGATGCGCATATCCTGGGTGTAGTCGGCGGAGGACACCCACAGGCGGAGCATATCCGCGCCGTAGTCCTTGATGACCTCGTCAGGGGAGACGGCGTTGCCCAGGGACTTGTGCATGGCCTTGCCCTCGCCGTCCACGGTCCAGCCGTGGGTGATGATCTGCTTATAGGGCGCGATGCCGTTGCAGGCGATGGAGGTCAGCATAGAGGACTGGAACCACCCGCGGTACTGGTCGCCGCCCTCCAGATACACGTCGGCGGGGTACTGGAGGTAATCCCGCTCGTCAGCCACGGCGGCCCAGGTGGAGCCGGAGTCGAACCATACGTCCATGATGTCGTTTTCCTTGGAGAAGTGACTCTTGCCGCACTTGGGGCACACAAAGCCTTCGGGTGCCAGCTCGTCAGCGGTCTTGTCGAACCAGATGTTGGAGCCGTGCTCCCTAAACAGCCCCGCCACGTGGGCGATGGTCTCGGGGGTGACAATGGCCTCGCCGCAGTCGTCGCAGTAGAACACGGGGATGGGCACGCCCCAGACACGCTGGCGGGAGATGCACCAGTCGTTGCGCTCGGTAATCATGGACACCATGCGCTCCTTGCCCCAGGCGGGGTGCCACTGGATGCCGTCGCAGGACTTGACGGCCTGATCCTTGATGGCATCCACGGAGCAGAACCACTGCTCGGTGGCCCGGTAGATGATGGGGTGCTTGCACCGCCAGCAGTGGGGGTAGGAGTGGGTAATCTGGGCCTTGGCCAGCAGGAAACCCTCGTTCTCCAGATCCTCCACCACCATGTCGTTGCCGCGGGCGTAGAACTGCCCGTTATAGCGGGCGTCCGTCATCACGCCCTTGGCGTTGACGGGGACGGGCACACCGATGTGGGTCAGCCCCGCGTCGTCGTAACGCTTGCACACGTCGAAGTCCTCCGCGCCGAAGCCGGGGGCGGTGTGGACGCAGCCGGTGCCGGCGTCCAGGGTGACATGGTCGCCGTTCAAAATCACGGAATCCTGATCCAGCAGGGGGTGCTTTGCCACCATCAGCTCGAAGTCGGAACCCTTGAGGGTGGCCAGCACCTTGCAGTTAGCGAAGTCGATGCCCGCCTGCTTGCACACGCCCTCGGCCAGCTCCTTGGCCATGACGTACACTTCGCCCCCGTGGGGTTCGCCGTTGGGGGCCTGGAGCAACACATAGTCAAAGTCCGCGTTCAGAGAGATGGCGGCGTTGCCGGGGATGGTCCAGGGGGTGGTGGTCCAGATCACAAAGAAGGTCTTGGACAGGTCGCAGTACTGGCCCAGCTTGCCCTTGTCGTCCTTCACCGGGAACTTGACGAAGATGGTGGTACAGGGGTCATCCTGGTACTCGATCTCCGCCTCAGCCAGAGCGGTCTGATCCTGGGGGCACCAGTAGACGGACTTCATGCCCTTGTAAATGAGGCCCTTCTCCGCCATCTTGCCGAACACCTCGATCTGGCGGGCCTCGAACTCGGGCAGCAGGGTGATATAGGGGTTCTCCCACTCGCCGATGACGCCCAGCCGCTGGAACTGCTCGGTCATCCGGCCGATATACTGGGTGGCGAACTCCCGGCACTTGTCCCGGAACTGGGCAGTGGTCATCTCGCTGCGCTTGACGCTCTTGTCCTTGAGGACGGCAGTCTCGATGGGCAGGCCGTGGGTGTCCCAGCCGGGGACGTAGGGGGCACAGTACCCGGTCATGTTCTTGTACTTGACAATGATGTCCTTGAGGATCTTGTTCATGGCGGTGCCGATGTGGATGTTGCCGTTGGCGTACGGGGGGCCGTCGTGGAGGACGAACTTGGGCTTGCCCGCGTTCTTTTCCATCAGCTTGTGATAGGTGATCTTCGCCCACTCGCCATTGAGCATCTCAGGCTCCCGCTTGGGCAGTCCCGCCCGCATGGCGAAGTCGGTCTGGGGCAGGTGGACGGTCTTGTTGTAATCCATGGGTAATTCTCCTTTATATGAAATATAGTGGTTACTGTTTGATAAAGCGGCTATCGGAGGCAGGGATTCCGCCCTCGTCCGTGATATAGCGCTCCACCCGCATATGCAGGTCGTACTTTTCCCGCAGCCGGGCAATGGTTTCCATCATGGGGGAGGCGTGGTGGATGTCCAGCGACGCCTGATCCCGCCACGCGTCGATGAGCAGAACAGTCTCCGGGTCGTTCAGGGAAAGAAAATAGGCGTAGCGCTCATTCCCCTCTTCTTTCCGAATCAGCTCCGCCGTCCCGCTCTCCTCCATCTCCTGGACAAATCTTCGTGCGTTTCCATTGGCTCCTGTGTAATACAGGTTCACCGTAATACTCATTTCAGCACTCCTTCATCATCTTCACATGGGGTATGCCCGCCTCTTCAAAGGGGTCGGAGATCGACCTGTAGCCGCACTTTTCGTAGAAGCCCCGCACCTCAAACTTGGCGTCCAGCTCCACGCGCCGGATCCCGACGGCCCGGCAGAGGGCTTCCACGGCTTCCAGCGCCGCCCGGCCACGTCCGCCGCCGCGGTACTCCCTCAATACACAGAACCGCTGTATGATCGCCGTGTCCCCGGCATACCGGCACCGCAGCGCGCCGATGTCCGTAACCTTTTCCCGGATGAGGAAATGGCCGCAGCCGGGTATCAGTGTGTCCCATTCGTCCCGCTCGATGTCGGGGGAGACGCCCCGCTCCACGCAGAACACCGCGTGGCGCATTGCGAAGCAGCGCTCCAGCTCGTCCTGGGTCTGGGCAGGAATCACATCTAACATCGGGCCACCTCCAAACGAAAAAGCAAACGCCCCTGTCCCCAAAAGGAGACAAAGGCGTTGTAAACCTCTGCGGTACCACTCCTGTTCCGCGCAAAACGCGGCACTCGTGCGCGCTATAACGGGCGCCCCCGGCGGAGTCTACTACCGCGCAGCATACGCGGATTCGGTTCGCGGCTCCCAGGTGATGTTCGCCGGATCCGCCCCGCCGCCCTCGCACCATGCGGGCGGCTCTCTGAGAGGCAACCTTCCCGGTTACTCGTCCTGTTCAAAGCCTTGTGATATAGCGCCCGCCCCTTGGAAGGGGACCGTCATTGGGGCTTCGCCCCAACGACCAATCCGGCAGTCTGCCGACTGCCCACGGACGCTATTTATATTATAGGCGAAACGGGGATTTGTCAACCGCTTTCCAAAGAAAAGTTCCACAAAAAGCCGGATAGGGAGGGTATTATCTCCGCTCTCCCCGGAAGCAATGCCACCCGCCCCGCTCCAAATGCCTCGTAACGGTGAACCCGTTGGCCTCCAACGCGGCCCTGACCTCGTCCTGCCGCCCGTCGATGATGCCGGAAGTGAGGAACACGCCGTCTGCCGTCATGAACTCCCCCGCTTTTGCCGACAGCGGGATAATCACGTCCGCCACGATGTTGGCCAGCACCACCCGGTTCTGCCCCGGCTCCAGCCTCGCGGCCAGCTTTTTGTCGGTCAGCACATCCCCGGCGTACACGGACAAACGATCCGGGCCGATGCCGTTCAGCGCGGCGTTTTCAAAGGCCACGTCCGCCGCCTTGGGGTCGATGTCCACCCCGATGGCGCGGGACGCGCCAAGAGCCAGCGCCGCAATGGCCAGAATCCCCGACCCGCAGCCCAGATCCAGCACCTTGCCCCCGGGCTGGAGCGCCCCCTCCAGCAGCTCCAAACAGAGCTGGGTGGTGGGGTGGGCCCCGGTGCCGAAGGTGAGCCCGGGGTTCAGGTACAGCGGCGTGCGCCCATCGGGCACAGACTGCCCCCGCATCCAGTCCGGGACGATGTAAATGCGCTTCCCCACCGGGATGGGCTGATAATACTTCTGCCAGGAGGTGGCCCAGTCCTCCTCCCGGAGGGAGACGGTCTGGGGCTCGTACTCCTCCAGCCCCGCCAGGTATTGGCGGAGCTGACGCTGGCCCTCGTCGTTGTCCGGCACGTAGAATTTGATCCGGCTGGCCCCACGCATTCGCTGGGCCAGCCCCTCGTCCACATAGTCCCAATACTGACGGTTCTGTTCCAGAAAACGGAGAAAATCCCCCTCTTCCTCCACCACCAGCCCAGTCATGCCGTTGGCGGTGAGGGTGTCGCACACCCGATCCAGCTTTTCCGCCGGGACGGGGAGGGTCACTTCCAGCCACATATCCATAGGTACGCCCTCCTTTCGTGGGAGCGGCAGGTCGAGGGCCGAACGCAGGAACAGCTCTCCAGCGCCCCGTAGCCTTGAGCTGTTCCGTAGGGAGGACCTCGTCTGCCGTTCCCAAGCGCTCCGCTACTTCACTTTAATTTGTTTCACACTGTCCAGCCGGATCAGCTTCTCGCACTGGTTCTTTTTACCCTCATTGGCCCGCACCAGGGCCCAGGTCTCGTCGGCGTCCAGCACCCGGCACACCTTGCCCATAATGTCCCCGTCGGTAGTCTCCAGCGTCAGCTCCACGGTCTGGCCCACCTGGCGGCGTAGCTGGTCCCCCAGCCCCACGGCCCTCTTGGCTCCGATGCCATTCTCCCGCAGGATACGCTCTAAGCGGTGTACCTTCGCGTACAGGCCGGCAGCCATACAAAATGCAATTAGCCCAAAAAATTCCATGACCTCAGCCCTCCCTTAAAACAGGTCCGACAGGCCGTAGTCTGCCGTTTCCCCGTCCTTGAGGAAGGTGATGGTGCTGATGGCGGACAGGGGGATGAGCCGCACCTGGCTCTTCTCCGGCTTGCGCTTGTTGGTCACGACCTCCACATTGGCCCAGCCGCCGTCAAAGTCCCGGATCACGCACCACTCATGGAAGATAGGCATCCCGCTGTCCTCCTCATAAAAGGTCAACCGCACCCGCTTGCCCTGGGCCTGTTTCAGCAGCCTTGTCACCGGGGACGCGACAGGCTTGCCCTTCTCGTCCACGCCGTCCTGCAAAAGATAGTCGCAGCTCACCTCTAAGATCTGCGCCATGCGCACGATCTTGTCCGTCTCCGGGTAGGCCGTGTCCGACTCCCAGCGGCTCACCGCCTGCCGGGTCACGCCGAGGCGCTCGGCCAGCTGCTCCTGGGTCAGGTTCTGTTTCTTCCGGGCCTCGGCCAGTTTGTTTCCCAAACTCATGAAATCACCTCATAGCACAGGGGGCCGCGCCCCCCTTGATGCTTCCAGAATACCAAAACCGGCCCGTTTGACCAGGGATTTTCCGTTTCAGAATGTAACGTTCGGGTTGCGGGGCCGCCTGTGCCTTCCTTTTTTCTTTGAAAGGAAGCGAAAAAAGAAACTTTTAGACTTCAGCACATGGCCCGCCGCAGCTCGGGAAACGTTTACCCTTTGCCGTTCGTCAGTTCCTTCACCGTGACCTCATAGGC
>JAIEFH010000307.1 GCA_029067025.1 Oscillospiraceae bacterium
TTTTTTTTTTTTTTAATTAAACAAGCACACTTTTGCTTTCATTTATTTAAAAATGGGGGGCCGGGGGGGGGTTCCGCCCGCTCCCGGGATTTGGTCGTGCTGTGCGGTTATCTGGCGTCCCACGCCCTGGGAATATCAATTACATAGCTATAGTTCGGGGCAGCCGCGGTGCCATTGTTGACCAGTCTGACCGTCACCACCAGCGGAGTCCGGCCGATGCCGTTGCCCACATTGTCGCAGATATCCGCCCGGGAGAACGTAAGGGTCCCCTGGCCAATCTCGCCGGTGGTCACATTCGTGACCTCAAGCACAATCTCCTGGACAGGCGCTTCCAGTTTTCCATTTGCGTGGCTGTCCGCTCCCACGATGCTAAGCTTGTTTTGCAGTGTGGAACTGGCGAGGTAGCCCACTCCCCAGTACCGATCCTTGACATCCGCCGCGTTTGAGCCGATGGGGTTGCTCTCCGTTACTGAATGTCCCCCATATTTACAGTTGCAGATCTGGTAGGACGTCTGCTTGCCACTGGTGCTGGACACCGCGTACAGCGGCTCACTGAAGGCCAGGGTCAGCGTTCCTTTGCTGATAATGCCCTTCTCCGAATCAAACGTATTCGTTTCCAACTTGGCGGATGTAATCATGGGCGGCGTCAGATCCGTCTTGGTGACGGGGTACTGGGCAACGAACGACCAGCCCGAGCCCTGATCTCCCTGGGCCGCCGCCACAAAGATATACTCCGTACCGGCCTTGACATCGTTGTTCCTGGTATAGTCATATACGTTGGAAGATGGGATGGCAACTCCGTCAGGCGTCGCCGCCACGGGCTTATTTTTCCCCGTCTCAATGATCTGGCCCGGCTGCGTATTCTGGTTGGCGATCAGGCCGGCGAAAATATTTTTGGCGGAGTCGGTGGCAAAGATGTCAAACACGCTGCCCACATAGTTGTTCAGGTTGTCATAGCAGCGCGTGGCCATGGCCGTGAGCACGTTCATGGCCTGCCCCTTACCCTCGTAGGTGTAGGTATCCGAGGCGGTGCCGAAGATGCTGTTGGCATATTTATTGTCGTCGCTGCTATTGAAGGCCCTTCTGAACGCCTCGTTCTCATAGCCGTAGGAGGCCAGGAAGTAATTCATCGTGGCCCTCCGGTCGCTTTCCACGTTTACCACCGAACCGGAACCGTTGAGGTTGAACAGAGGCCGCGCCGCCCGCTGGGTGGTGAAGCGGTAGACCACCGCCGACTTGGAATACGCGTTGGGGTCGTCGGAGTCGCCCCGGGTCACCATACAGATGTAGTACACCGTGTTGGCCTTGAGATTCGTCAGGGAGAAGTTAGCCGGGCTGCCCGGATCCACCATATTGGTGTGGCCCTTGATCACGCCTCTGATGGCGGCAGTACCGGTCACCGCGTTGACAGAGGGCTGGGCGACCGCCTTTTGGCTGGTCAAAGGCCGCGGGGTCTCGCTCAGCGCGGCGTCCAGCGACATCACCGGCACATCCTTGGGCAGAATCCCACTGATATCGGCGGTCGCCACCTTGACCGTATAGTCGGCGCTATAGGACGTAACCTGATTTTGGATCATATCCTCGGTCAGGGTGATATTCGAACCGCCAACGGTCTGGGAACTGGCATTCCGCAGCGTGTTCAGCGGGAAGTACATATAGTAGACCTGTCCCGCCGTATCACCCAGATCCACGGAAATATCCACACTGGTGTCATACTTGCTGGTGATGGACACCGATTGAATGTCCGGGGCGTCCTTGATCTTGAAGGGATAGCTCATCTCAAAGGGCTTGGGGGTGCTGATAACGGTGGTGCCGTCCAGCGAGGTTCCTGCGGAGGGCAGGATAATCAGGTGGTTCCGGGTTCCGCACGCCACGGACACCTGCACCTTCACCGTCTTGTTCCACTTGGAGGCGGTCGTATTGTCCTCATCCTCCAGCCAGTTGATATGGATGGCGTACTCCTTGCCCGTCATCTCCTTTACCTGCTCGAACGTGGGATTGGTGGTGTTGCCGTTGATGATCTTGAACAGGCTGGTGTAGACAAAGTCCGCGGTGCTGGGCACCCGGATCGTAGCGCTGCCCTCCGGCGCCCACTGGGCATCGGCACCGCCCTTGGGCCTGGAGTAGAGGGTAAAGTCCATGGTGGTGTTCGCCCAGATCATCAGATCCCAATACTGGCTCTCTTCCACGCCGCTGGCGCCCTGGGGGTCGGCGATGAAGTGGAAGTCAACCCGCTCGCTGTCAATGGGATTGTTCTCATGGAGGAACAGCGCCTCACCCGCGCTGAGGTTCACCTTGGCGAATTCAGTGGTGAAATGCTGCACCTCGGTGGGATCGGGATCCAGGCGGTTGGCCTCTTCGGAGTTGTCGCGGATGCCGCTGAGCACAAAGTGGTAGGTGGCGCCGCTGGCCAGATTCAGGGCGCTGGCGTTCATATTCACGGTGCCGTCGCTGTTCTCCACGGTGGGGAAGGTGACGACCAGACTGCCGTCCACCATCTCCACCTCGGCAAAGCAGTAATTGATGATCCAGTCATCGTCACTGGTATCGACGGTGCCTTTGTACTTTGTCACAATGCGGAAATTACCGAAGCCGTCATCCTCGGCATAGCAAGAGTAGCAATCAGCCACCGCGTCCTCGGGCCTCTGCCCCGTCTCTCCTCTGTACAGTCTGATATGGTCGCGCAGGGCTGCGGCCAGCCTGTTCCGGGCTGCCGCCTCAGCCTCTACCTCGCTCTGGCCGCCGCCTGTGGCTTGGGAGGCTTTCGCGGCGTCCCGCACCGCCTCATACAGCTTCAGGAATACCTTATCCGTGCCGGAACCGCCCTTGATGCTCTCGGAGAACACCAGCTTGATGTCGGTATCCGGCTTGGGTTCGGCGCTGCCGCTGTCCATTGCGGTGAACTCCTGGCGCACAAACTTGGGCGGGGTGTTGTCCCTGGTTTTCACAGTGACCTTCTCGATCTTGGAGTAGTTGCCCGCGGCGTCCTTAGCCACCATGTACATGACGTAGGTAGAGGTGCCGGTCTTGCTGCTGTCCAGCGTCCTGGTCTCATTCAGGCCAATCAGCACATCTTTGTTGGCGTTGGCGGCGGTCACCGACTTTTTGCCGTTCTTCGTGTACTTGCCCGCGCCGTTCTCGATCTTCATCTGGAGGGCGCGATCCTCGGGATTGGCCAATCCGTTGGGCTTGTAGTCATCCTCATTTTCCAGGCCCTCAAAGGCGATCTCAGTGTCCCTGCCCTCGGGGATGATGGTCCAGAAGAGGGTACACGCCTCGTCCACCATGAAGTTCATCTCAACGGCAGTCTCATCGGCGCCGCCCGGCCGCGTGCTGATGATGACCGGGGAGCGCTCGTCCGGGGTCTTGAACGGGACGGAGTACACCCGGGAACTCTTGGTGCCGTCATAGTCGGTGAGCCACAGATAGACCACATAATCGGTCTCCTGATCCAACTGGCGGTCATTCACATTGATGGTGATGTTGGTATTCTTCACCGCGTCCCGGACGCCGTAGCCCAGGTTGCCGCGCACGGCGTTGGCCTTGAACTCCGCGGCGGTGGGGGCAGTAGCTCCCTTGGGCAGCAGTGCGTAATAGAGCAGGCAGCTCTTGTTGGGCATACCGGTGACCTGGGCCACCTCGGTGGTGATCCTGGACATACGCGGGCCGTCGCTGAAGGCGGGCGTCGTTCCGTCCGGAGTGCTAAAGGCGGTGACCTTCACAGGACTATGAGTACCCCGGTTATCCACAAAGACGGCGCTGACGTAGTAGGAACCGGCCTGGGTCAGCCCGCTGAGGGTAGGCGCTTTGACCTCGGTGTTGCTGGAGGTCATTTTGACGGAGCCGGACTTGAGGATCTTTCCGCCGTAGACAGGCGGCTCAATCAGATCAGCCTCGTTCACCGAGCCGTCGGACACGGCGGTGACCGCCCAGTAGACCGTGCCCGCCTTGTTGGTGCTGAACACCAGTTCGGCGGAGTTGGGAGCGATGTTCTTCACTTTGGGATAGCCCGCCAGCAGCCTAGGCTCAGCGGAGGATTCGGCGGCCTGGGAGCTGTTCATGGCGGAGCCATTGATGTCGGAGGTGATACCCGGACGGATGGTGATGTCGTCAGGGAGCTGCTCCACGGTAGTGCCCGCGGCGCCCACGTTCAGGTTCTTAATGTCACCCTCGCCGGTGACCTTGGTGGCCACGTCCAGGTTCAGGCTGTCCACCTGGGCGTCGCCGTCCACAAGGACAGAGGAGTTGGTGGCGTGCTCGTCCATGGTGATCTTATTGGCGGAGCCCTGCACCACCTGGAGTTCGGAGTTGGGGGTCTTGTTCCACACTTCCTTCACGTTGCCCGCCAACTGGAGCAGACCGCCGCCGTCCTGAATAATCAGGCCCAGCCCGTTAAAGCCGGACAGAGAGGAATCGTCCACATAGGCGTTGGTGCGCACGGTGGTGGTGCCGATGTCGGTGATACCCTCGGCCCGGAGGGTGACGAACTGGCCGCTGATGCTGTCCACACTCATGGACTTGGCCGTCACGTTGCGCAGGGTGACGCTGCTCTGGGAGGAGTGGCTCTCGCCGCCGCCGCTGACGATGATCTCGCCCAGCACGTTGACGTTCTCCAGCACCACATCGCCCAGGTCGATGCCGCCGGTGAGGTAGAGGTTGCCGGCGATGGTGCCGTTTCTCAGCGTCACCCCGGCGGTATTGACGGTGACGTTGCCGTACACGTCGCCCAGGGTGTGCTCACCCTCGGTGTTGACCATGGTGCCGACGGCCTTCACCAGCATGGAGGCCACCTCGCCCCGGGTGATATTCTGTTTTGGCTTGAAGCTGCCGTCGGAGTAGCCGCCCAGAATGCCCATGTCGGCGGCGGCGCCCACCAGACCCCGGCTCCACTCGCTGAGGGCGCGGCTGTCGCTGAACTGGAGCCCCTCGCCCACGTTTTCCTGGAGCATCATATTCCGGGTCAGCATCACAGCGGCCATCTCCCGGGTCAGGTTGGCCCTGGGAAGGGCATAGCCGGAAGCGCCCTTGAAATAGCCCATATTATAGGCAATATTGATGTCTTGATAATACCAATCGCTGGTCCGCACGTCGGGGAACGGCATTTCGCCCAGCTTTTTGTAGCCGTAAGCGCGGTTCATCATGGCGACGAACTCCGCCCGCGTGATGGGGCGGTCCAGAGCCAGGTTGCCGTTGTCGCCCCGCATGACGCCCCACTCCACCAGCTTCTGGGCGTAGGGCATAGCCCAGTGGGCGGCCTGGACGGGGAGCACCGTCCCCGGCAGCAGGGCAAGGATCAGCGCCAGGGACAGGATGCCAGACAGCCCCCGGCGCAGCCAGTTTCGGATCGTAGATTTCTTGGGTTGCTTGCTCATGAATGTGACCGTTCCTTTCCGGCGCGGCGGAGCGCGCCTATCCGTATCTGCTGTTGATCTATTGTGAAAGGGAAGCCGGACGGATCGGCTCCGTCCGGCCGTCCCTATTAAGCGCCGCGTTCAGACGGCCTGGGCCTGCCCCGCAGCTGGAGGTTGAACACCGCCTCCCGCAGCAGGGTCTCCTCATCGTTGCACAAATCCACAAACTTGGCGGCGTACAGGATGTCCGAGCGCTCGGTGGGGCGCATCCGCAGAAGCTCGCACTGCACCACCAGCGGCTGGCTGGTCACAGGGATAACAACTTCCAGCCGCTCCCCAATCTGGAGACTGTGGTCGGTGAAGAAGGCGATGCCGCCGCAGCTCAGGTCGTTGGACTCCACGACCCGCCGCCCCCTCCAGCCGCCGCTGACAGGGTAGATAAAGCTTTTGAACCGGACAATCACCCGCAGATTCTTGCGCATATCCCCGGCCTCGGGGGTGAGCTTGGTGACCTCCAGCTGGATCATGTCGTTGCGGCTGCGCACAATGACGCCCTCATAGGAGGGCCCGGTGTCCATGATGGACAGCAGTTTCAGCCGCTTGTGCTCCAGAATCTCGTCGATCTTGCCGTCCTCCACCTGGATCTGCCAGAACGGGCCGTCTGTTTTCCCCTGGATGCGCCCCCTGGCAATAGGGTTGTTCTTGCTGTCCAGCATCAGATATAAAGTCTGCTCCATCCTCATCTCTCCTGTTCCGCCTGGTCGCCGCTGCCCGCGGCCTGGGGCGCCGGCTTGGGTTTGGCGCCCTCCTCAACCTTATTGGGGTCGAAGTGCAAAAAGTACACATAAATCTCCACAATGGCCCTATACAGCTCCTCGGGGATCTCCTGGCCCAGCTTCAACTGGGTGAGGATGGTGGCCAGGGAGTTATCCTCATAGATGGGTACGCCGCTGTCGGCGGCCACCTCCACGATCTTCTCCGCCATATATCCCATGCCGGAGGCCACGATCACCGGCGCGTTGTTCCCCGCCTCGTATTGGAGGGCCACCGCCTTCTTGGACGGGTTCCGCCTGCCGTCATACCTTGACATTGACACTGTTCTTCCCTTCAAAAATTTTGGGGAACACCTCGGTCAGCGTGATCGGGCGCTCCATTTTCCGCACGCTGATCCCGGCGGGGGTCAGCTCGTTGCGCGTCAGGATCTGGGAGATGGTCTGCTCCACCTGCTTGGAGAAGGGGGCCACCGTCTCGGGGCAGGCCACCATGATGTCCACCTCCCGCTCCCGGTTGGTGAGCACCACATCGAACAGGCCCACGTTTTGCACATCTATTTTAAAAAGGAACCTCATGCATTTCTCGCCCTGGCCCTTGCCGGCCTTCTTCTCCTCCGCGTCGGCGTCCACCCACAGCTCGGAAAAGAGCATCTTCCCGTCCATCTCCAGCGGGATCAAAAAGTGGGCCAGGGGCATATACACGCTCTCGTTGATGAGGATGGAGGACACCAGGTTGCGGAACACCTCCTGCACCTCGGCGCTGCCCTCTCCCCGCAGGGCCCGGGCGGCGGCGGCGGCCAGGTGGTCGGCAAACTGGGTGGCCGAGGACATTTTTGCCTGGCCGCTCTGGAGCAGCTTCAGCAGGGCCGGGCCGTCGATGTTTCCCAGCATCCCCTTCAGTGTACCATATCCGGTGAGCTGATGGAAGGCCTCCTGGAGCTTATCCTCCGAACCGTTTTCGTACCGGGCCAGATCCAGGGCCAGCAGACTGAGCAGCTCCCGGGGGGTGCCCAGGTCGTGGGTCTGGCTGACGTAGGAGGACATGAGGGGGAACACCTGCTGCTGCAAAAGGTTGATGTTCCCCTGCCGGTCCCCGGCGGCGATGCCGTTTTCCAACTGTGCCAGCAGCTGGCGCAGCTGATCCCCCCAGCTGGCGGGCATGGCGTTGGCCATATTGGCCAGATTGCGCAGCAGATTGCCCTCCAGATGGCCGGTAGAGGAGTAATCGCTGTAGCTTTTCAGAAAGTTCAGGATGTCCAGCCGGACCCCGTCCGCGTCCGCCCGGGCGTAGGCGTTGCGCAGAAGGGCGAACAGCGCCCCGCCGAACCGGGTACCCGCCTTCATCTGGGCGCTGAGGAACTGGAGCAGCTGGCCCTCATCCATCTTCAGCATCTCCATCGCCTGGGACATCTCGTCGGCGATGCCCTCGCTCATGCCCGAGACCACCGACGTCCCCTCCCGGAGCATCAGGCGGGACAGGGTGCCCGTCAAGTCCTGGGTCTGGCGCAGCTGCTGGATAAAGGTCTGGAAGTTGGAGTCGTACCGAACCTGCCCGCCGGCCTGGCTGGCGTCCTGCTGCTCAGTACGGTTGTCCGCCCCCGTCACCCGGGAGGGATCAGGGATGTTCTGAACCTGAGTATTGTTCGGGGAGATGGGAATGTTGCGGTTGGTAATGCTATTCGTATTGTCATGACCCGGTATCGGGTTGGTCACTCCCAAAAGATCAGGCATTTTTTCACACCCCTGAGATAAAACTTAGAAAACCTACTTAATTTTCACCCGCGCCCTGCCGATAATAGTAAAGATAAAAGATATTTACTGAGGTGGTGCTTTTTATGGGCAGCGGAAACGAAATCCTGGATATGTACATCTATGAGACAACCAGCCTGCTGGAGCAGCTGGAGACCATCATCCTTGAGGCGGAAAAGGTGGACACTTTCTCGCAGGAGAACGTGAACGAGATTTTCCGCGTCATGCACACCATCAAGGGCTCTTCCGCCATGATGGAGTTCGACACTCTGGCCACGGTGGCTCACCGGATCGAGGATATGTTCTTCATCATCCGGGAGGGCACCATGTCCGTGGTCTCCGAGGAAAACCGTCCGGCGCTGTTCGATGTGGTGTTCCAGTCCATCGACTTCTTCCGGGGCGAGGTCGAAAAGGTGGAAGCAGGCGAGCCTCTTGATAAGAATATCGACAGCTTCCTGTCAAATATTAATACCCTAATCGCTAAAATTAAGGGGGAGGATGTGCCGGAGGAGGCCACCGCTCCTGCCGCCTCCTCCACCCCCGCCGCGCAGGCGGCTTCCTCTCCGGCGGCCCCCGCCGCCGCGGACGGCTTCCCCTATGGGCTGCGGGTGAACTTCGAGGAAGGCTGCGGCATGGAGAGCCTGCGGGCCTTCATGCTGGTCACCGCCGTGAAGGACGTGGTGGCTGATGAGGACTTCACCTTCGAACCCGCCAATGTGGAGAACGACCCCTCCACCTCCGAGAGCATCATTGACAACGGCTTCCACCTGATGTTCAAGACCGCCGAGGGTCGGAACAGCGCAATTTCTGTGGTCAAGGGCGTGGGATCGGTGCAGGGCTACCAGCCCTATGACTGCCCGCCCCCCGAGGCCAAGCCCGCCGAGACCAAGCCCGCCGTCGCGGCGGCCGGGGAG
>JAIEFH010000308.1 GCA_029067025.1 Oscillospiraceae bacterium
CGGTAGGACTGGCCGATCAAATCAGCCAGCGCGGGGTCGTCCAGGGCTATCTCAGTGGCGGTGGCCGCCTTGGAGCCGCCGTTGGAGGTGAAATGGATGATGCGGCGGCGTTCCCGGTCGTACACGCCCTGGAAGGCCTTGCCGCAGCCGATGGGCCAGTTGACGGCATAGGTGTCGATGCCCAGCTCGTGCTCCAGCTCCTGGCACAGCTCGAAGGGGTCCCGGGCCTCCCGGTCCATCTTGTTGATGAAGGTGAAGATGGGGATGTCCCGCAGGCGGCACACCTTGAACAGCTTCCGGGTCTGGGCCTCCACGCCCTTGGCGGCGTCGATGACCATGACGGCGGAGTCGGCGGCCATCAGGGTGCGGTAAGTGTCCTCGGAGAAGTCCTGGTGGCCGGGGGTGTCCAGGATGTTGATGCAGAACCCTTCGTACTGGAACTGCATGACGGAGGACGTGACGGAGATGCCGCGCTGCTTTTCGATCTCCATCCAGTCGGAGGTGGCGGCCCGGGCGTTTTTCTTGCCCTTGACCACGCCGGCCTGGGCGATGGCCCCGCCGTACAGCAGGAATTTTTCCGTCAGCGTTGTCTTACCGGCGTCAGGGTGGGAGATGATGGCGAAGGTCCTTCTGCGTTTGATCTCAGATTCATATTTTGACATGAGGGTTCCTCCTGTTTCAGTTTGATTTTAGAAGAAAACAGTCATTTACATGGGAAGAACCTCCTAAGAAAATCGCAGTTTCCACAGTATACCACAGGAGCGGGAGAAAGGCCAGGATTTTTTTGTCGCTTACAGTGTGACATGGGCGTGCCGCGTTACATGGCACCCCAGGTTGACGGCGCAGGGTAGTCCGGCGATGTGGGTGCCCTGGGTGAGGATGGCGGCGGACAGCGCGGTGGTGGCGCCGCCAAGCCCCTGGGGGCCGATGCCCAGGCGGTTGACCCGCTCCAGAATCCGCTCCTCCATGGCCGCGTAGAAAGGATCCGGGTGGCGCTCCCCGGCAGGGCGCAGGAGCGCCCGTTTGGCAAGCTCCGCGGCGACCTCGGAGGTGCCCCCCAGACCTACGCCGATGACCACCGGTGGGCAGGGGTTGGAGCCGGCCTGGGACACGCAGTCCACAATGAAGTCCTCCACCTGCTCCGGGGAGACGGAGGGGTTGAACATCTTGAGCTTGGTCATGTTCTCGCTGCCAAAGCCCTTGGGGGCCACAGTGATGTCCACCTGATCCCCCGGCACCATCCGCAGATGGAGGATGGCGGGGGTGTTGTCGTTGGTGTTCACCCGCCGCAGGGGATCGCCCACCACGGACAGGCGCAGATGCCCGTCCAGATAGCCCCGCCGCACGCCGTCGTTGACGGCACTCTCCAGGGAGCCGCCCACCAGGTGGCAGTCCTGGCCCCAGTCGATAAATACCACCGCCATGCCGGTGTCCTGGCAGATGGGGAGCCCTTTGGATTCGGCAAATTCGTAGTTCTCCACCAGATCGCCCAGAATGGCCTGTCCCACGGGGGAGGGCTCGTTTTGGCGGGCGGCACAGATGGCCCGGCGCAGATCCTGGGGCAGGATGGTGTTTGCCTCAATGCACAGCGCCCGCACCGCGTCGGACAGCTTTTTTGCCTCGATTTCCCGCACCATTTAGATGACCTCCTGTCCGTCGATGAGTACATGGGTGGCGCGGGACTTCCAGTGGAAGGGGTGGCCGTCCATGACCACGATGTCCGCGTCCTTGCCGGGGGCGAGGGAACCCAGCCGGTCGCCCACCCCGCAGATGCAGGCGGCGTTGATGGTGATGGCGGCCAGGGCGTCCTCGTCGTCCATCCCGTACCGGGCGGCCATGGCCGCGCAGAAGGAGAGGAGCTGGATGGGGTTCTCCGGGTGGTCGGTGCAGACGGCCACCTGCACCCCGGCCTTTGCCAGGATGGCGGTGGTCTCCATGGAGCGGTTGGCCAGCTCTGGCTTGGAGCGGTCGTTGAGGATGGGGCCGGTGATCACCGGAACCCCCGCCTCGGCCAAAAAGTCGGCGATGAGGTGCCCCTCGGTGCCGTGGACAATGACGCAGTCCAGCCCGAACTCGCGGCTGATGCGCAGGGCGGTGGCGATGTCGTCCGCCCGGTGGGCGTGGAAGTGGGCGGGCAGACGCCCGGTGACCACCGGGCGCAGGGCCTCCAGCTGGGCGTCGAACTCCGGGGCGCGGGCCTCGCTGTCAGCCTGGGCCTGGGCGCACTTCAGATCATAGTTCAGCGCCTGAGTCAGCTTGTCCCGGATGAGGGCGGCGGAGGCCATGCGGGTGGCGGGGCTGTGTTCCTTGTGGACGCGCTTGGGGTTTTCGCCCAGGGCGAATTTCATGGCGGCGGGGACGCGCACCACCATCTGGTCGATGACCGTCCCGGCGGTTTTCAGCAGCACCGACTGCCCCGCGATGGGGTTGGCGGAGCCGGGGCCGGTGAGTACGCAGGTCACCCCGGCCCGGCGGGCGTCCTCAAAGTAGAGACTGCGGGGATCCACGCCGTCCAGCGCCCGGATGTGCGGGGTGCAGGGGGAGGGCATCTCGTTCAGGTCGTTCTCAGGGGCAGAGGAGCCGTACAGGCCCATGTGGCAGTGGGCGTCGATGAAGCCGGGGAGGACGTGCCCCCCCTGGGCGTCGATCAGGCCGGTGGGGCCGGGGTCGTCGGGCAGGTCGGACATGGAGCCCACCTGGGCGATGCGGCTGCCCTTGACCAGCACAAAGCCGTCGGGGATGGTTCCCATCTCCATGGTGTGGATCACGCCGTTGACGATAAGCATGGCTTTTCCTCCTTAAAGAAAAGAAAGGAGGGACGCGGTTTGCCGCGTCCCCCTCGTGTTGATCTTATTTTCTTCCGCCCCGGCGGCTGCCCCGCTTCTCGTTCATGTGAAGCTCGGAGAGCTTGCTGTCGGAGCTGGCCATGAACTGCTTGAGCTGATCCTCAAAGCTGGCCGGTCCCTTGGGCTGGGAGGGCTCAGGAACATAGCCGCGGCTGGGGGCGGGACGGCGGCCCTGCGGACGGTAGTCTCCCTCGGGACGGGGACGGTCATTGGGCCCGCCGGGACGGGGGCCGGATCGGCGCTCCGGCC